>MPOY01000315.1 GCA_001896715.1 Methanoculleus sp. EBM-46 | reverse complement strand
TATAGGCGTGGCGATGGGTATAACCGGAACGGATGTGACCAAAGAAGTAGCCGACATGGTGCTGACAGACGACAACTTCACCACTATCGTCTCGGCCGTGCGCGAGGGAAGGACTATCTACGACAACATACAGAAGTTCATAAGATACATACTGGCTTCGAACTTCGGCGAGATCTGGGTAATGCTCCTCGGTCCATTCATGGGCATATCGCTGCCGCTCGCGCCGCTCCAGATACTGTGGATAAACCTTATAACCGACGGGCTTCCAGCGCTGGCGCTGGCGGTGGAACCTCCCGAAGACGACATAATGAAGCGGCCTCCCAACCCCTCGCAACAGCACGTCTTCGCAAACGGCGGTTGGACGGTGACATTGATTGGTCTCATTATGGCTGCCTTCTCGCTGGGTATTGGCTACATATACTGGCTCGGCGATAGCAATGGCCCGTGGAGAACGATGATCTTCTCGACGCTGGTCTTTTCGCAGCTCTTCCTGGTGATGGCGATCAGATCGAGAAAGAAATCCGTCTTCAGGACGAGCCTGCGCACCAACAAATTCCTCGTGCTTGCCGTGGCCGGAAGCTTTCTGCTGCAACTTAGCGTCATCTACGTTCCATTTATGCAGAGACTCTTCTCGACACAGCACCTGGGATTGGTCGATCTGGTCATCTCGATCGCGCTGGGAAGCGCCATACTATGGTTATACGAAATAAAGAAGGCCTTCTCTGCTAGAAGGCGTTCCTGATGTTAGTCGTGTAACGAGAAGAGCCGTCCTACGAGAAGAGCGGGAAGAGCCGTCCAGCGTCCTTCGTCCCAGAGCGTGGACCCGTCCTTGGAAAGAGCGGAAGAGCGAGAAGAGCCGGAACGAGAAGAGGAGAGAGGGCGAGACAGACGAGATGAGATCCCGTATAGGAGCACTACGGGATGACACGGGATAACAGCCCCCTAACGTCATTCTGGCATGTTCCTAGCCAGAATCCCGCCTTTTCCTCCTTCCCGTCATGCCGGACTTGATCCGGCATCTCCGCTCCCACGAAAGAGCAAGAGCGAGATCCCGTATAGGAACACTACGGAATGACGGTCCTTCTCCCTTCCCGTCATTCTGAGCTTGACTCAGAAACACGGTTTTCTAAGGAATGGATCCCGGGTCGAAGCCCGGGATGACCCTGAATAGGAGCATTTCAGGGCAGGCTCTCCCCTCACGTCGCGAAAAACGTGATCTTCTTACCTCTGACCTCATTCCTCTTACCTCTGTTTAGAGACGAGCGAGAGAGCGAAAGAGCAGTTATTCGTTCCGACGTTGCGCGTCCAGGTTCGGAGGTACAGAATCCGAAACGATGCCTCTCCTAATAGAGAAACCCGAAAAGGAACAGCGGGATAACGTTCTCGAACCCGATTTCGATGCCATCACGCAGTACGAATCCGTTTGAAGAATCCTTTAGTTGGCGTCTTCCTTTGTCTGGACCACCGACTTCGAAAGTTATTTCTCTGTCTTTCACTCGCACGGAAAAGTCACCG
This sequence comes from Methanoculleus sp. EBM-46, assembly GCA_001896715.1. Taxonomy (GTDB): domain Archaea; phylum Halobacteriota; class Methanomicrobia; order Methanomicrobiales; family Methanoculleaceae; genus Methanoculleus. The sequence goes on along the minus strand of MPOY01000315.1, from coordinate 1,062 downwards.
CTGGCCGGTACGCAAATCCCCAGATGACTGACTTGCGAAACGAAGAAGGCTTCGCGTATCGTTCCCATGTTTGCCTCAAGATTCCATTGCGAAAGGCCGAGAGCATAATAGAGATTGGTTTCACCGAGAAAGACTTTTGAACCGCTCCGCATTCCTTTTATTCCTCTTCCGCACGGAAGGACTCTTTTCAGAACTCCTGCCCTCTCGAGAGAATCTAGATAGGTGTATAAGGTGACTTTGGTTATTCCTAACTCCTTACAAAGCGACTCGGGAGAGATTGAAGGAACAACACTGGTTGCCACAAAGGCGATGATCTTCTTAATGATTGTCGCTGCCTCGCCTCTCAGCGAGTCTTGCTCGACAACATCTTGATAAATCGCTTTGTCTAGAGTGTTTAGTATTCTCTCGTAGTAAGAGCCGTACGAAAGCCGGAAAGGGTATGAACCGGTTCTCAAGTACTCTCTGAACAGCTCCAGCGGCTGTAGTTTCTGAAGCTTTCTGCCGATATTTATGTGATTCTCGAGGAGCTCACTGATGCTCAATGCGGGAAAGTTTTCGCCTTTCTCCAGATTGAGGAATTCTCTGAATGAGAGATGCCTTAGTTCACTCAATAGCGCCCGCCTTGAAAGGTCTGCGGTCCCTTTCATTACGGAGTACCTCGAGCTGCCCGAGAAGTGAATCTGCTTTCCCGGATGCGAGTCATGCAAGGCCTTGATGTCATTTGCCCATCCTGGCTGCCTATGAGCTTCATCTACCACTAACGTCTTTCCGCCAAGCTTGAAGAACGTGTCTCCTATGGCATATATTCCCTCTCTGAGAACTAAGGGATTATCCCCGGAGATGTATAGAAAACCCTTCTGACCTTTCTCAAGGATCTTCTGCAGAAGCAAAGTTGTCTTTCCGCAGCCTCTGGCTCCAACGATTCCCAGAAGCGGATCATTCCAATCAATGAGCTCATATGCGTAACGCTTGAACTCTGTAGGAACAGAACTGAGAAGCCTCTCCTGAATCTCAAAAAAGGGTTGAAGGTCTACCATATCGCACCTCCATTTAGTTTATTAC
>MPOY01000158.1 GCA_001896715.1 Methanoculleus sp. EBM-46 | reverse complement strand
CGTTCCAGGGGGACCGTAAAGTATAATGTTCTTCGTGGTTATCAGTTTCTTATCTTCATCATCACCACCAGATGGATTTGGACCATCTATTGGAGGGTCTATAGGTTGAGAGCCCTTTATTTCAATCCAGGCTTTGTGCGACATCTCCGGGAACGACAAGCCAGGTGATTCCCTGCTAAGTTTATTCTTCAGCACACTCAAGAATTCCACATATTCGTCGCCACTGCAACGATCTTTTGGCACGCTAATCTCATAGTGCTTAGCTATGTACTTACAGGAGTTCCCGTCAAGCGGCATAAAGACTCTGGGTCTAATCCAGAATAACCCTATTGTAATTTTCGCCACTCCGTTCATCCTAACTGCGACAGCCTTTTCGAATGCTTCTTTGAATTCGTTAGAAAAGACATTTGTGTCGGCCGATTCCAAGGCGTGAGCAAAAAGGTTCCACAATTCATCATCACCAACAAAGAATGACCGCCTGTTATCAAGAACAGGTATTCCCGCAAATTGTGTCGGGGCAGGAATCTTCACCCCAAATTCGTCGGCAAAGACTTTCGCCAGAAGGGTTCTATTTGCATCTGTTGTCCCACGATTCATTACTCCCATCACGGAGAATGGGTCGATCCTGTAATGACGTGATCTCCACCAGTCTTCGTTTTCGAAATGAAAATGTTTCATTAGTTGCTGCTCCGATGCAATTTGCCTAATTACGTTGAAGAGCTCACCACGCTTATCCTTGAATACGAGCAATTTGTCGGCAAGTGCCTCATAAAATGGCACCCAATGGAATTCATCACCCACACTTATCATCTCCTTTGCATCTGTTCATCAGCGTTGGAAGATGCTGAAAGGCCAGTGCTCTTAAGGAAATTTTTCATTGTTTGATACAGTGATCTCAAATGTTCTCTAATGGATATGACTCATCAGAGTATTCTGGAATCGCGATTGACGTATTGAATACCGGCCAGTCCAACTCGTGCAAAGTGGGAATCCAGGATAGATCTCCCGAGTTGATCTTATTGACCACCCATGCGGTCGACATCCGAATTTATAATGGGTGGCTGTGCCATTCACACGCAGGTACTTGAATCACTCAACATCTGTTAGTGCAAGAACGTCCACGATCGAATCACTTCGATGAATTGATCAATGAGTTGAATCAGTGAAATAAAGTCTGTGGGTATTTTCAGGAACTACAATAAAAAACAACTAAAACCAATCTTCAATTGAAAACTTCTTAGCCTCTTCTAGAACCTCTTGTACAAAATTAGAATCAATAGTCCATTCTCTAGATTCATAATAAGCATCACGAACAACTAAATTGTTTTCAGTAACGAGTTTTTCCAATATAGAAGCTATTTCTTCTGCTGAAAGTCCTGACATTAGCATATAGTACACGTAATAGACCACTAACCTGTCGTCGACTGCTGAGTACTTCGCTATTTCTCTTTCAAGATTCATGTACTTCTCAGCGTAGTACTCAGGAAACTCTCCAAAGGAATCAGTTACCCATCTGTTTTCCCTCCACACAACCAACCTTTCATAAAAGGGATTGTCCGCATTGCAAGTGCTATAGGCAGTACCTAAATGTGGGATGACTAACTCTGCTATACCGTCTTTATCAACGTCTCTGAACTCCCAGGATGAGTAACTATCAAGGAAAAGACACTGAGAGTTTATTACTTCATCTGCATTATAGGTTAGCAGAAACAGCTTTCCAATAGCTCTACCTCCGCACGAATTGACAAACAAAGTGGACATGCCTTTATGCGGGGTATCTTCTAGAATTCCCATTTCTTCAACATAAAAGTCCTCGAGAGAAAAGAGTCTAGTTTCATCTCTGTAGACAACAACCAGATCATCAAGAAATAAACCAAGAGAATCGTATTCTCTATTTCTAAAAGACCCATAGTAAAATTTATAGGAGAACCTATCTTTCATTGTGCCTCTTTCATGAGGCTCCTTTTCGAAAATGTATGTCACATCTGAATTCTTCTCTCGTCCAGATAATCTTAAGGAAACCACTACCAAGATCACTCGTGAAAGATCAAATTCAGTAAGGGTTTCCAGTGAATTGTCGCCCAAGAGATCTTCACCAGTAAGAACACCAACTAGAGGAGCCAGATGAAGAGAATTCAAAGAAAATGATCTCGTTTCAAATTGCGGCGAAATTCCCGACTTAAGGACAGTAATTTGTATACCTCCAGATATAGCAAAGAGATTTGAACCACTGTTTAGTATTTGAAAATCTAGATATATAGCTGGACGTGTTTTTTCGTCTCCTACCTTATATTCTATGAGTTTTATATTCTGATCAATACTGACTCCTAAATCTGATTTAAGTGTTTTATCCGAATTGTGTGGCACGCCATCGATAATACATTTGGTCAACTCAAGTCTGAACACTTCTATACTGTTCTGATCATTCAGTTTCACATCAGCTGCGGTCACTAAAGTTGAAAAAAGCAGCATAATGACTAATAAAACACTTGTAATGTAGTCCCTCATGATTAACTCCTTATCGGATTATCCCCAATCTAATTCCATTACATGAGAATAAAAGTCTTATTAGTCCTTGCGTTCTCACAATCGGCTCGATTTTCTACTATGTCCTGGGCAACTGTGTTTTAGATAGCCAAACTAGCTTTTTCATAGGATAAAGGATCACTGTTCAGAAAAAGTGGTTAGTTGTTCGCCTATAAATAAACTCTTCCCAGTTTCACTGTTATCTGCCAAATTTTCTAGTTCCAGCGATCCGAGTTCTTCGATCATAGGAAGTAGGAATGGGGATACGGCTCTGGAGACTCTTTTTACCATATTCTCTATCGACAGTTCTTCCTGCTCATCTTCTCTATAATCGTTTATCATTGCTAAAGCCAAAATGACCAAACCGTACTCATATCTTGCCTCTAGAATTCTAGGATCGGATTTCGGTCTTCCCTTTTGCTCTGTCTTCAAATGCCAATTATCCACATTAACATAGAAGTCGTACTGATCTTCGTCAGCTTTCTGGATAGTAAGTGCATCAAACCTGTCAAATCCGTATGTTTCCCATTCGCTTTCATGAACCTGGATAACATTTGGGAGATTCAATCCCTGAGGCCCCTTACTGTCATCTCCGCTTTTATTTGTTCTCGATGGGGGCTTCTGGTCTTTTCCGTTTCCACCTTTGGATTTTGTTTCTTCCTCAGTTACGACAACAAAGAACTTCGACTCGAAAATCTCGGTTTCACGGATATCGAAGACTTTCGAGTTTAATTCAATAAGATCTCCAACCTCGGCCTCTTCTGGCAGTTCAACACTCAGATTGGCAGTACCGTTCCAGAGATTTATCGAGTAATTGGCTATTGGCATATCAGGTGAAGTGAGCTCGAAATGGCCGCTATCGTTTGAACGTGTGAAATAATCGTTCTTTGCATCGGTTGTATATTTCACTCTGAATGTCGAGTTATCTATAGGGCAACGTTTTGGCGAGTCTTCAGCAAGTTTTCCTACAAGAGTGAAATATGTTGGGAAACGCTTTCCCTCGAATACAGGATCGCGCGCTACTGATGCAGATTTAAATGGATTTTGTAGTTGTTTGCCTTCTAAGAAGAGTCGGGAAAGCGTTGGCGATTTCTTTAAAATATCCTTCAGAAGATCTTTCAGAGGTTTCGAGTCCTGAAGTTTTCCTTCAATTTTCTCTCTTCTGCGTCTTTCATTGAGTTGTCTCAATCCTTCATGCCTCTTCAGAAGATCCTCCAGTTCTCTTTCTATAGCGTTCTCGTATTCGCCACCTCGAAGTCTATCCCGGCTATTCATGAAAAGATCCTCACGTTGTCTACCCTCTATACTTGAGCAGTCAACGATAACCAATATCGAATTAGCTAAATAACCCAATGAAACGCGGTTTCTAGTGAAGAAAGCTTTTGAGAGAGAGCCTTGAGTCTGACCATTGACGGTGAATATTATCCCTTCGTCTTTCTTGTATTTTTCGTCAGCGCCTTCTTTGAATGCGAATACTGATACATTCATTGATTGTCCCATCATAGACAATCTTGTTGAACTCGGGAAGCCCGGCTCCACGTTGTCTCTTTTATCTTCCTCAAGTCGCACAGAAAGTCCAGATAAAACGGAATCATAAGTGTGTGCCCTATATCCCGGTCTTCTTTCGAATATTCTTGTCGGTAATGCTATCTCTGGTAGCAACAAAGATAGGCTGTTATACAAATCCAAAGGAGCTACGGTTCTCAATGATGGTCCAATCTGGTAATCAAAGAGCTTTATGACAGT
>MPOY01000431.1 GCA_001896715.1 Methanoculleus sp. EBM-46 | reverse complement strand
CGGTGACGTTTGAGATCGTCTCGAACCGCTCCGCACCCTTCAATCAGACCATGGATCAGGGGTTGGAGGCTGCATCCGCCATCACCGACGCCGACGGGTGTGCCGTCGTCAGGTTCCAGCCGGGCGGGTTCACGAACGATCGGAAGGCGCCGGGGTGGGATGCCTCTGCGACCGGCAATGCGGTCGTCCGGGCGACGTGGGAGAATGCCACCCGGGACTGTCACGTTACCCGGGAGATTAACCTGACCTGGATGAATTACCCGTACCTCTCCGTCGAGACCGAAGTCTCCCGTGCGACGATCTCCGTGAACAGTACGGACGGGATCTCCAATACAACCGACGTCACCATCCGGCTGAAGGGAGATGGGTATGCGATGAGGCCGGATCCGATCGATGTGGTGCTGGTTATCGATAGATCGGGGAGTATGACAGGAACGGACGTGAGTCCGACGAGGATGAAAGCAGCGCAGAATGCAGCAAAAGACTTTGTTGGTAACATGAATTTAGCGACAGAGGATGGAGATCGTGTTGCACTGGTCTCGTTTGCTTTCGACGCCAGGCTGGATCAGGAGTTGACTTGTAATTCCAATAAAATTAAGGGGGTGATTGACCGTCTCACTCCTGATGGTGCGACAAACATGAGGCTGGCATATTATACCGCGGTAAAATACCTTAAGGAAAATGGAAGGCCTGAAGCGGTAAAAGCGGTCATCCTCATGGGTGATGGTGACTGGAACTACCATGGTTCGCCGTTGGCGAAAGGCATTGGTTACGCAGATAATAACCGTTATCTCACCAGCGACTGGTATTCGAGCCCATATTGGGCGCCTCTATCTGGATATCGCTGGAGCGGGAGCAGTTACAATTTCTCAAATGAGATGTATGAGTGGTACCACGATCTCCCGAGTCCGGAGGGTAATGCGAATGTTGAGAGGGAACTGGGTAAGGGAAAGTGGTATGATACTATAGGTAAGGAGTGGGTCGAGAAACATAGCCTCACCAGCTTGACTTGCAATAATGGCCAGTTCACCAACCAGAACATGTCGGTATATGCTAATAGTGGCGATGATATCGAAAAAGTGAGAATTTACAGCATTGGGTTCGCCTCGAAGT
>MPOY01000252.1 GCA_001896715.1 Methanoculleus sp. EBM-46 | reverse complement strand
TGGCAAGCGAGGCGACGATCCCGCGGCGGGGGAACCAGTACGCGGCAAGCACGATCGGCAGGTAGAAGAGGTGCGGGAGGACGATGGTGATGCCGGCAAAAAGCCCGGCGGCGTTTACGGCGAATGTGGCGGCGACCGATGCCGCGAGCAGGAGGAGCCGGTTATCTCCGCGCTTCCCGGCGCTCATGCTGCCTGCCTCCCGTGGAGAATACGGCATGAAAACTGCTCTCCAAAACCCCGGGCGGGTGCTGTCCTGCGATGTGCTCTCTGCATGGTTATTCTCTATGGCGCTTTGATCTTAGGCACTTAAAAGAGATTCGATCGCCGTAGAGCCGTGATCGGTGCCTGTAACTCCGGCAGAGCCATGCAAAGGCATATGCTCTCCGTTTCGTCATATCTGATCAAGATCCATGAAGATCGCACTCCTCCAGGTGAACACGGTCGCCGGCGATATCGCCGGCAACGCCGGGCGGATAGCGGCGGGTGCCGGGGAGGCTGCCCGCCACCGGCCGGACCTCGTCGTGACACCGGAGCTCGCCCTGCCCGGCTGCCCGCCCCGGGACCTCCTCCTTGAAGGGGGGTTTGTGGAGCGAAGTCTCGCCGCCCTCGACGATCTCGCCGCCGATCTCGGAGATGCGCCGCCGGTCCTCGTCGGTCTTGCCGCACCGAACCTTTCCGGGAAAGGTCGATCGCTCTTCAACGCCGCCGCTCTCCTCCGGGGAGGGGCGGTGGAGGCGACGTTCAACAAGGCCCGGCTCTCCCCGGGCATCTTCGATGAGGACCGTTACTTTGAGCCGGGGGTCCCGCAGGCATTCCGCCTTGCCGGGCAGACGATCGGGGTCTCTATCGGCGAGGAGCTCCTCTCTGGCATCCCTATCGGCGCGGATGTGGTCGTGAACCTCTCCGCATCGCCGTTTGCCGCCGGGCATCACCGCCTGCGGGAGGAGGCGTTCGCCCGGACTGCAAAGGACCTCGGTGTCGCGATCGCCCGGGCAAACCTCGTCGGCGGTAACGACGACCTGGTCTTTGAGGGGCGGAGTTTCGCCGTCAGCGCCGGCGGAACCCTTCTCGCCCGCGGTGCGGCATTCGAGGAGGACGTCGTGATCGTCGATACCGCCCGCCCCGCCCTGCGGCCGATCGCTCCCGCCGGTCCGGCGCCGGAGCCCGACATATGGGGGGCGCTGGTGCTCGGCACCCGCGACTACGCCCGCAAGTGCGGGTTTACGGCGGCCCACCTCGGCCTCTCGGGGGGGATCGACTCGTCGCTCGTGGCCGCTATCGCCGTCGAGGCGCTCGGGCCGGAGAACGTCTTCGGCGTCCTCCTCCCGTCTCCCTACACGTCGCGGGAGAGCATCGAGGATGCCCGGGAGGTTGCGGCAAACCTCGGCATCCGGGCGGAATGCATACCGATCGCTCCCTTGATGGAGGCGTTCGACGGCGCCCTCGAGGGTATGTTCGCCGGACTTCCCCGCGACACCACCGAGGAGAACCTGCAGGCCCGTATACGGGCAACGGTCCTTATGGCCCTCGCAAACAAGTTCGGCTCCCTGCTCCTCTCGACCGGGAACAAGTCGGAGGCGGCGGTCGGCTACTCCACCCTTTATGGGGATATGGCGGGCGGTCTTGCCGTG
>MPOY01000539.1 GCA_001896715.1 Methanoculleus sp. EBM-46 | reverse complement strand
TACGGCGCTCGCCTGCAGGACTCCGGAAGGGCTCGTCATCATAACCGGGTGCGCTCACGCGGGGATCTGCTCGATCGTCGAGCAGGCAAGAGAGGTCTGTGACGAGGACCGGATCGCCGACATCATCGGCGGATTCCACCTCCTCAACCCCTCGCCGGGGAGGATGCAGGGGATACTCGACCACCTCGCCGAGGTGCGGCCGTCGGTCCTCCACCCCTGCCACTGCACGGATCTTGCAGCGAAGATCGCGCTTGCAAAGGTCGCGGACGTCCGCGATGTGGGCGTCGGGCTGCACCTGGAATACGGCTGATCAGGATGTGTCTTTCCGGAGCGCCGGGATCTCCCCGTGCTCCGCCTCGTAAGCCCTGACAGCCTCCGGAGCACCGAGAAGGAAGCGGCGGGCGTTGTTGAAGATGGCCGGGTGCTTGCCCGGGTCGAGGGAGGCAAGGAGGCCTACGAGCACGCCTGCCACCGGCACCCGATGGCGGGGCTCCATCGCATCGATGAACGCGAACGCATCGAGAGCCCGGGCGGTGCTGTACTCGTTCACCCGGGCGAGCCGCCGGAGGACCTCCCCAAGGTATGCCCGTCCCTCCTCCGTCTCAAGCGACCGTTTGCGGTTCAACGCAAACCGCCCGTAAAGCGCCCGCTGCTCGCCTGCCTGCTCGACCGAGAAGGCGGGGGAGGATTCGATCCTGCGGAGGATCTCTACGATGTCGTCGCAGTCGCTCCCGGCGACGACGGCGAGGAAGGACTCCCACGCCACCGGGTTCTTCGCCGATGCAGCACAGAACTCTGCAAGGATGTCCAGGCGTTCCGGGGCGCTGCTCTCGAGGATCAGTCCGAATGCGGCGAGGCGGTCGGTTGCGGCCGCGGCCTCACGGAACTGCCCGGCGAGCAGGCGATGAATCTCCGGGGCATCGCGGGCGGCAAGGATTGCAAGGCACGTATTCTTCCTCTGCCGCCGCCGTATTGCTCTGGCTTCGTCCTCGAGGTAGCCGTCCCCGCTCGGGAGATCCACCGCCGCCTGCCGGTAGACCGCAAGAAGGGTATCCGCGTGCCGTGCGCCGACAGCGGCAAGGATCTTCTTCCTCGCATCGTGGAGGGCGCGGTAGCGGTGGGCGAACCGCTCGTCGTCCACCGCCGGGAAGATGGTCAGGAACTGACCGCCCGCCTCCTCCATGAGGGCATCGTCGGCGAGGAGGCCGGCACAG
>MPOY01000392.1 GCA_001896715.1 Methanoculleus sp. EBM-46 | reverse complement strand
GAAGGCGCGGGCGGGGTGGGGGTGCCGATGAGGTGCATGGGTAGCCTGCCGGCGAAGGCGCGGGCGGGGTGGGGGCTGCCGGCGAGGTATCCGGGTATCCCTCATGAAGGCGCGGGCGGGGTGGGGGTGCCGATGAGGTGCATGGGTAGCCTGCCGGCGAAGGCGCGGGTGGGGTGGGGGTGCCGGCGAGAAGTGTATGGGTATCCCCTGCAAACGCAAAGGCCCGGGGGCTATGGATCCTCTTACACGGGAAAGAGGTGGGACGGATACCATACCCCGGCCCTGACAAAGTATAATAGTCCCGGACGCCACTCTCCCGCCGGTGTATACCCAATGGATGTCGAAGAGTACCGTTCCATCATATCGAATGCCATCGAGAGAGAGATCGAGGCCTACACGTTCTATCGCATGATCCACGAGAGGGTCACGGATGAGAACCTAAAGGGTCTCTTCAACGAGCTTGCCGGGGAAGAGAGCAAACACCGGAGGACCCTTGAGGCTCTTCTCCTGAGAGAACCGGAGAAACTCGGGTTTGATACGACGCGGGACTACAAGGTCGCCGACGCCCTCGAAACTCCGCCGCTCTCGGCCGACTTAAAGCCGCTCGACGGCCTTGTCATCGCTATCCGGAAAGAACTCGACGCGATGCAGCTCTACACCCAGCTCGCGGGGCTGAGCGTCGACCCGGAGCAGATCGAGCTCTTCGAGAGCCTCGCCGCTATGGAACGGGGACATAAGGCGCGCCTCGAGGATATCTACACGAACATGGCGTTCCCGGAAGTCTGGTGAGGCGGGATAGCCCGGGGGGCAATCCGCCCCGCACCGGGGAGGTGCCAGGCCGGGAGGCACCCGGCCGTCTTCTCCTTCCGTATCATTCCACGGCGCAGTATGCGCCCCTGAAGAACCAGTTCCTGTAGACGATCGGCGTGATGAGCGTGGTCAGGAGGCTCATCAGGACGATCACCACGAAGACGCTCTGGCCGATGAGCCCTGAGTCCAGACCGATCAGGGCGACGATCATCGCCACCTCGCCCCGCGGCGCCATACCGAACCCGACGATGAGGGAGTCCTCCCGGCACATCCCCATCAACCGGGCGGGGAGGCCGCACCCGGCGACCTTGGTGACGATGGCGACAACGGTCAGCGCTGCGAGGAAGAGGACCATGTCGGACGTGAGCGCACGGATATCCGCGAGGATCCCGAGGGATACGAAGAAGATCGAGGCGAAGACGATCTGGAAGTAGTCGGCACCCTCGTAGACGCCTTTGCTCTGCCGGAGCTCGACGCCGGCAAGGGCGACCCCGGCGAGGAATGCGCCGATGATGCCGGACAAGCCCACGAAGCTTGCGGACATCGCATACAGGAACGCCACCATCATGGCGAATATGAAGACGAACTCAGGATACTTCTGCGCCAGGGGAGTTGCGTCCATCCGCTGGATGGCCTTTCGTATACCGAAGTAACCGACGGCGCCGGCAACGACGATGAACCCCACGGCTTTCACGAGCATCAGGACGACCGATGTTGCCGAGACGTCCCCGCTCACGACGAGGTCGGTGGCGACGGCGAGGACGAGGAGGGAGAGGATGTCGTCGATGACCGCGGCACCGATGATCGCCCGCGCCGCCCCGGTCTGGAGGACGCCTATCTCCTTGAGGACGTTTGCCGTGATGGCGATGCTCGTCGCCGTCAGCGCCGTGCCGATGAAGACCGCGCTCGGAAAGTCGAGCCCGAAGAGGACGGCGGTGGCATAGCCGCCTATCCACGGTATGATGACGCCGACAAGGCCGATGACCCCATATCGCAGGTCGAGGATATCCCTGATGTTGAACTCGAACCCTATGACGAAGAGGAGGATGATCGCCCCGAGGTGCGCCAGGCTCTGGACGAAGTCCGTGTAGGTGATCAGGCCGAGCACGCTCGGTCCCACAAGGACCCCCACGAGAATGGCCCCGATCGTCGCCGACTGGTTGATCCGGGACGCCAGGAGGTAACCGGCGAGAGAGAGGAAGAGGAGGAGACTCATCTGGAACTCGATCGATAGAGCGGCGCTTTCCATCGTTATCCCAGATCTGGGAGGGGAGGCCTTAAGAAATCTCTGCACCGCGCATGAGTTGCAGAACAGTATCGGGAGGGCAAACAGCAACATACCACCCCGGCTGAACAGTCCGGGCGGGAAGAGGATACCGAACGGCGGGTTCTCCGGCTCACCCCCACAGCTATGTCGGCCATGCTCGATCGCATCCGGGTGGGAACAGTAACCATCAGATCAATAGGACCCTCCCCCTCTCCCGCGGGAACGCACTTCCCGATAACCCGCGCCCGGGGTCCGTTCTCAGTACACTATCTTTAAGACCGCCCACTGTAAACCTCCACTACGGATGGAGCAGCAGGTACAGGTGGTCATCCCGAACGATCCGGCGTTTATTGCGGTTATCCGGCTGGCGGTCTCGCGGATGGCATCCCTTGCCGGCTTTCCCGCCGGCACGAACGAGGAGATAACCTCCGGCGCCGAGGAGGCGGTGCGCTGGATCGTCGATCATGCCTTCCCGCCGGGCGTGGCGAGCGATATCACGCTCACCTGCGCTATTCACGCCGATCGGTTTGAGGTGCGGATCGTCGAGCACGGGATCCCCTTCGACCCGGAGACAGCCTCCCCGGCGCTCCCCCGGTGCCGGGCGGTCATGGACCGGATCGCCTTCACGAACAGGGGTTGGGCCGGGAAGGAGACTCTGCTGGCGAAGGACTGCAGGGAGAGCGCACACCCCTCCGGCTCTCCGGTGCCGCCCGCCTCCTCCGGCCCCGTGCTGGTCCGCCCGACCCTGCCCGACGAAGCGGTGGAGATCTCGCGGTGCGCCTACTTCAGTTACGGATACTCCTACGGCTACGAGAGGGTCTACCACCCGGACGTGCTCAAAGCCCTGATCCGGTCAGGCGACCTTATATCGTTCGTCGCGGTCGACGAGAATACCGTGATCGGGCATGCCGGACTCCTCTTCTGCGACGACCCCGGTGTGGCCGAGATCGGGCTCGGGTTCGTGAACCCGCCCTACCGGAGCCGGCGGGTCTTCTCGGACCTGATGACAACCGTCGTCGCGGAGGCCGAACGCCGGCACCTGGTAGCGCTCTCCGGGCAGGCGGTCTGCACCCACCTCTACTCACAACGGTCGGCCCGGACATTCGGGATGGGCGAGTGCGCCCTCCTCCTCTCCCGTTACACACCGCTCCGGTTTACCGGCATAGCCGACGAGAACCAGGTCAGGGAGAGCATCCTTGCAGTCTTTCGCTACATCTCGCCACCGGAGCATCCGGTCCTCTACCCGCCAAAGCACCATGCCGGCATACTGCGAGAGATCTATGATCGCCTCGGCGTGCACCCGCCCTTCACCACCGATAATGCGTCGACCGATCTTCCGGAGAAGAGCGAATACTCTCTCACCGTCGAAGAGATTTACCGGACGGCCCAGATCAGTGTCCGATCCATCGGCACCGATCTTATACCCCGGCTCAGGCGCGAACTTGCCCGCCTCCGTGCCGGACGCCTCGAGGCCGTCTACATCCACCTCCCGCTCACCGCCCCAAAAAGCGCTGCGATGGTGGACGCGATCGAGAATCTCGGCTTCTTCTTTGCCGGTCTGCACCTCGCCTCCACCGGCGAGGACCTCCTCACCCTCCAGTACCTCAACAATCAGATCCTGGACTACGATACGGTCACGGTGGCATCGCCCCATGCCGGCCGGCTGAAGGAGTATATCCGGGAGCGGGACCCCTGGCAGGGGTGAAGGATGCCCGCCCTACCGGACAAACCCGCCCCGGCCGGCGTACCGGGCCGTACCTCCGGCCGCCTCCTCGATCCTCGCGAGCTGGTTGTACTTCGCCACCCGTTCGCCCCGTGCCGGCGCGCCGGCCTTGATGTGGCCCGTCTGCATGGCGACGGCGAAGTCGGCGATGAACGTGTCGACGGTCTCGCCGCTCCGGTGGGAGACCATCGCGCCCCAGTGCTGCTGCTGCGCGAGACGCACCGCGGCTATCGTCTCGGTCACCGTCCCGATCTGGTTGGGCTTGATCAGGACGGCGTTTGCGGCCCCCTTCCGGATACCCATCTCGATCCGTTCGACGTTCGTGACGAAGAGATCGTCGCCGACGAGTTCCACCCGATCGCCGATGGCTCTGGTCAGCAGCCGCCAGCCGTCCCAGTCGTCCTCGGCAAGGCCGTCCTCGATGACGATGATCGGGTATGCCGCGACGAGGTCGCGGTAGCGGTCCACCATCTCCGCGGCGGTCAGGGTCAGCCCCTCAGTCCTGAGATTGTAGACGCCGTTTGAGTAGAACGCGCTCGATGCCGGGTCGAGGGCGATCCCGATATCCCTGCCGGGGGTATACCCGGCGCGCCCGATCGCCTCCACGATCAGGTCGAGCGGTTCGGTGTTCGTGGAGACTGCGGGGGCAAACCCGCCTTCATCGCCGACGCCGGTCGTGTAGCCCTGTGCCGCGAGTATATCCTTGAGCGCATGGTAGGTCTCGCTCCCCCACCGGATAGCCTCGGTGACGCTCGGGGCGCCGTAGGGCGCGATCATGTACTCCTGGAAGTCCGGCCCCTGCCAGCCGGCGTGGATGCCGCCGTTGAGGATGTTCATCATGGGAACGGGGAGGAGCGGCTTTAAGGGGTCTCCCAGGTACTCCCAGAGCCAGACACCCTCCGCTGCGGCGGCCGCACGGGCGACGGCCATCGAGACCGCGAGCGTGGCGTTGGCGCCCAGGTTCCGCTTGTTCGGCGTTCCATCAAGCAAAGAGAGGGCCTCGTCCACCGCCGCCTGCTCGTGGGCATCCATGCCCTGCAGGGTAACGGCAATCTCGCCGTTGACCCGGGCGACGGGTTGCTGCACCCCCTTGCCGCCGTAACGGTTCTTTACGCCGTCACGGAGCTCGACGGCCTCGTGTCTTCCGGTCGATGCGCCGGATGGGGTCGCGGCGCGCCCGAACGCCCCGCCGGCGAGCGTGACGTCCGCCTCGACGGTCGGGTTCCCCCTTGAGTCCAGTATCTCGCGGGCATGGATCGATCGTATCCTCGTGTCAACCTCGTTCATGTTCGATGGCACCGGGGGGCGGGAGGGTATCGAGCGCAAAAAAGGTATCGGCGGCCCGGGGCGTGTCCGGGCGGCAGGGACAACATGAGGCGTTTGCGTACTGAACTCCCGGATGGGCCTACCGAACATCGCGGACTATCGGGGCGGATGTACGGAGGCCGGAAGGAGGGGAACAGGAGAGGCCGGCGTAATACCGCGGTACCGAACTCCGTGTCATGATACCCCCGGGCGGATTCGAACCGCCGTCGCCGGATCCAAAGTCCTGCATGATTGACCACTACACTACGGGGGTCAAGAGAAACGAATCCAATCGCTGATACCTGGGGTACCGGCCCTTATGTACTATGCATCCCGGGATTATATCGATTTGGTCGCGGGCAGGGGGGTGGAATATCCATCGCTCACGCCCGCTCGAAGTCGTCTTCGAACCTGACGATGTCGTCCTCACCGGTGTATTCCCCGATCTGCACCTCGATCAGTTCGAGCGGCAGGAGACCGGGGTTCGCGAGGCGGTGGACCGTCCCCGCCGGGACGAAGGTGGACTCGCCGTTCCGGAGGAGGTAGGTCTTATCGGCGATCGTCACCTCGGCGCACCCGGTGACGACCACCCAGTGTTCGGAGCGGTGGTGGTGCATCTGCAGCGAGAGGCGACGCTTCGGGGGGACGGTGACCCGCTTGATCTTATAGGACCGCCCCTCCTCGAGGTTCGTGTACGAACCCCAGGGCCGGTGGACCTGCGTGTGGAAGAGCGCACGGGAGTCGCCCTTCTCGCGGAGGGTTTTTGCTATCTCGCCCACCCGCTGCGCCTCGTTTCGGGCGGCGACGAGGATCGCATCCTTCGTCTCGACGATGGCAAGGTCGCGGACGCCGACGGTGGCGACCAGGCGGTCGGCTATGATCAGGTTCTCGGAGGAGTCGATACCGATATGCTCGCCCCTGACGGCGTTTTTGTCTCCGTTCTTTGGCAATGCGGCGTAAAGCGCGTCGAAGTTTCCCACGTCGTTCCAGTCGCACTCAAGCGGCACGACAGCCGCCCGCCGGGTCTTCTCCATGATACCGTAGTCGATGGAGAGGGAGGGGACGGCATGGTATGCCTCCTCGGCGGGCCGCTCGAACGCCCGGACCACGTCCGGCGCGCACGTCTCGCACTCGGCAAGGAAGAGGCCGGCATCGAAACAGAACATGCCGGAGTTCCAGAGGTAGCCGTCGGCGACGTACCTCCCGGCGGTCGCAAGGTCGGGTTTCTCCACGAAGGCATCCACGAGCGAACCGTCCCCGAGGGAGTCGCCCGGGCGGATGTAGCCGTAGCCGGTGTGGGGCGACGTCGGCCGCACTCCAAAGACCACCAGGTAGTCTTTCGTGAGGTGCTCCGCCCGGCGGAAGGCCGCAAGAAACGATCCGGTTGCGGTGATCAGGTGGTCCGAGGGCAGCACCGCGACCGTCTCCGGTTCGCCCCGGGCGACTTCCCGGACGCCGTAGTAGATCGCCGGCAGGGTGTTCCTGCCCACCGGTTCCTCGATGACCTTTGAGTTGCACCCGATCGCGGCAAGCTGGTCCCGGACCAGGAACCGGTGCTCCTTATTGGTGACGATGGCGATGTCCTGCGGGGAGGAGAAGAGGAGCGCCCTCTTTATCGTCTTCTGGAAGAGCGATTCGTTGTCGAAGAGCGGGATGAACTGTTTTGGGTAGTGTTCCCTTGAGAGCGGGAAGAGGCGGGTGCCGCTTCCGCCTGCAAGAATGAGCGTCTTCATCAGGATCGACTCCGGTGCCGGGGCACGCGATTGTGATTACTCTATTGCGGTATGGAGGATAAAAGCGTAGGGTTTTTTCGGTGGAGGCCCGGCGATGTCGTGCGAGCAGTTCGGGAGAGCGATCGATCGGATCTGCCGGCACCCCTCCGTATCGCACCGGGCGGTGTATCGCGGGCAGGGCGACGCGATCCCTCACGCCCGGGTCATCGTCGAGTTCCCGGGGTAGAGCGCTCTCGCCTGCGGGTCGAGGTCCTCTGCGACCGCAAAGGCCGACTCGGCCTCCACGTATCTTCCAATCCTGCCGAGGACCGTGCCGTAGGTGACCCAGGCGAAGATGCATGACCGGTCGACCGCGAGCGCCTCTTTGCATGCAAGCAGGGCTTCCTGGGGGCGGCCGAGGCGGGTGAGGATCACTGCCCGGTTGTTCCAGGCGTAGACGTCGTCGTCGTCGCAGAGGAGGGCCGCACTGAACGCGGCCAGGGCCTCCTCGTAACGGCCCTGCCGCTCGAGCGCCACGCCCCTGTTGTTCAGGACCGCGGGATCGTGCAGATCCGTTGCTGTCATATCGCTGTACGCCCGTGAAGCATATCTGTCGTCACCCTTGCGGGGGGTCTCCGGTGTAATCAGCCGGGGCATACATTGGCACCTCGCACGCATACGGTGGAGCGAAGATATATAGATACCTGCACCCACCATGCCGGGAACGGGGGGGCCGGCCGCCGGAGAAGAAGGGTTATAGAGAACCCCGGTCCCGGAACCACGCCACGGTCTCGCGGAGCCCTTCGTCGACCGTGCTCCGGGGAGAAAAGCCAAAAGCATCCCTGGCCCGCGATATGTCGGCAAGCGAGTCACGCACGTCCCCCGGCCGCACCGGTCCGTAGAGCGGCCTGGCGTGCATGCCGGCGATCCCCGAGAGGCGGGCAGCGAGCTCGTTGAGGCTGATCCGGCGGCCCCCGGCTATGTTGAAGACGCCGGTGGCGTTGCCCTCCATCGCCTGGACGTTCGCCCGCACCACGTCGGCGACAAAGATGAAGTCGCGGGTCTGTTCCCCGTCGCCGTAGATGATCGGCGGTTTTCCGGCGAGCAGGCGGGTGATGAACTTCGGAATCACCGCCGCGTACTCCGAGTTCGGGTCCTGCCGGGGGCCAAAGACGTTGAAGTAGCGTAAGAATACCGTCCTGATGCCGTAGAGGTCGGAGAAGACCTTCCCGTAGTACTCGCCCGCGAGCTTTGAGACCGCGTACGGGGAGAGCGGCGTCGGCGCCATCGCCTCGTGTTTGGGAAAGACCGGGTCGTCGCCGTAGATCGCCGATGTAGAGGCCGCCACAACCGCCGGGACGCCGCACTCCTTTGCGGCCCAGAGGACGTTCACGGTTCCGCCCACATTCACCGCGTTCGTCTCCAGGGGTTTTTCCACGGAGCGGGGGACCGAGGCGATGGCCCCCTGATGGAATATGCCGTCCGCGCCGGCAAAGGCACCGATGAGCAGGGCAAGGTCGGTGACGCTCCCCTCTATGAACGTCACCCGGGGATGACCGATGAGGTGCTCGATATTCTCCCGCCGCCCGGAGCTGAGGTTATCGATGATCACGACGTCGTGGTCGCGTGCCAGGTGCTCCGCAAGGTTCGAACCGATGAATCCCGCTCCGCCTGTGACGATGTAGCGCATACGAATACGGTAGGCGCTCCTGCAATTTGAGCGTTGCCGGTCGGGAGGGCGAAAGACGATGGGCCCTGATCCTTCCAATCGCATCTCGCACTCCATGCAAAGAGGCTACCTTTATCGCTCGTATACCCGGGCGCGAAGCCGCGAAGGACCCGAAGTTCGGCAGCCGGGTACCTGCAGCCGTAATCCGTCTGGCGCTCAAACTTCCGCCGGCAACGGGGGGAGAGAGCCTCTCGTGCCGGGCGACTGCACCCATTTCCCGGGACCGTGAGGTGTGGAGGGGAGCCTCCGGTGAGCTCTCCCGAAGAACCGGGCCGGATGGATCCCCCGCCACCTCCAACCCATATAGCATCACGCGGTTTATCGACCGCCGGCTACTCGTCTATCTTCTTCCCGTTCGAGAGCGGGAAATACTGCCGGTAGACGCTTCTCCGCTCTTCGATGTCGGTATGCAGGTAGATCTCGGTCGTTTTGATGGAAGAGTGGCCCAGGTTCTCCTGCACGACGCGGAGGTTCTTTGAGCGCCGGTAGAGTTCGCTTGCGTAGGAATGGCGGATCTTGTGCGGCGTAATCCCCGGCGGAGCATACTGCCGGAAGAGGTGCTGGACGGTTCGCGGGGAGATGTGGTTGCCCTGCTGGCCCAAAAAGAGCGGGCCCTCGATTGAGTTCCCGACGAACCGCTCGATCTCGCCGAGCGTCTCCTCGTCGACGAAGACCGTCCGGAACTTGTCGCCCTTCCCCTTCACCCGGATCGTCTGCTCCTCAAAGTCGACATCCTCGACGTTTATCGCGCAGAGTTCTGAAACACGGACGCCGGTGGCGTATATGAGGCGGACGATCAGCCGGTCCCGCCCGGCCGGGATGGTGTTGAGCAGGCGGACCACCTGGCTGTGCTTGAGGTACTTCAGTTCCTGGTTCTTGACCCGGGGCCGCTCCACACCGGGCATGGGGTTTGCGACAACGGCCCCCTGTGCGTAGAGATAGCGGTAGAACGAGGAGAGCGTCGATATCATCCGGTGGAGAGTCTTCGGCTTATAGTCACGTTCTTCCGAGAGGGCGGAGAAGAAATCGGTGACGAGGGCCGCAGAGACGTTGACGTCCGCATCCAGGGGGGCATCCCCGCACGCCGTCTCATCGAACGGGCCCGGACCCGAATGCTCCCGGAACCAGGCATACCGGGCAAAACGCTCGATGGTCTGCTCGTATTTCCGGATGGTCCGGGGCGAGTAGTTCCGCATCCGGAGGTAGTTGCTGAAACGATCCAGCCATTCCGAGAAGGGCGTTTTTTCCATCGGATAATGGGTTAGATATCGAAGAATATCAAGATTGCGGTAAATCACTATTCCCCGCAATAGAGATCTCACCTCAAAAACCCCTGCCCGGCCCCGGTCCGGGGATGGCCGGCCACGATCGCAGG
>MPOY01000019.1 GCA_001896715.1 Methanoculleus sp. EBM-46 | reverse complement strand
GCAAAACCCCACATGCGCATACTCGATATCGGCACCGGGCCGGGGGTCGTGCCGCTCGCCGTCATCGATCTCCTCGATCGAATCGGGAGCGCCTCAGCGGAGGTCTACGCCGTCGAGCGCTCGGAGGAGCACCTTGAGGCGTACAACGCCCTCGTCCCGGCGGCGGCCGCGGCGATGGGAGACAGGGTGCAGGTAAAAAAACCCACCCGGGGCGATATCGGGGAGATCGCGGCCGGGGATCTGCCCGACCGGATCGATATCATGGTCTTCTCAAACGTCCTTGGCGAACTCCGCCACATGAGGATAGAGGAGCGTGCCGACCTCGTCGCCGCCCTTGCCGAACAACTCGCGCCCGACGGGACGATCGTCGTCGTGGAGCCCGCCGACCTTGCAAACGCGACCGCTCTCAGGCAGACCGTGCGCGCGATCGCCGACCGGGGGCTTACCATCCACAGCCCCTGCTCGTTCATCCGGGGCACCGCCTGCAACCCCGCGCGGTGCTGGACATTCGAGCAGAAGGGCGACATCCGGCCGCCCCGTCTGATGGAGCGGCTCGCGGAGGGAAAAGACGGCTACCGGTTCGTGAACGTCGATATCAAGTACTCTTCGGCGCTCCTGCGAAAGGATGCCCGGGTGCAGCACGCCTACCGTGTCCCGCCGGGGGCGAAGTTCGCCCGTTTCTCCCACCTCCACCGGCATGTCGATAGAACGATCAACGTCGTCGCCGCCCTGATGTCGGGGAACCTCGGCGACGACCGGACGAAGGTCTACAAGGTCTGCGACGGAACGCCCGCGGATCCGGTCTACGTCGTGGTCCCCGCGACCCTCCGCGGGCAGAACCGCGATGCGCTCCGCGATATCGCCTACGGTGATATCGTCCGGTTCCACGGGGTCCTCGTCCGGTTCAACAAGGATCACGGCGCATACAACCTGGTCGTCCTGCCGGGGACCCGGGTAGAGCCGGCCGCATAGGCCCTCTCCCCCCGGAACCCTCGCCGGCCGATCACGCAGCCTCGCCTGCACGGGACTGGCGGATGCTCCTGAGCGCGGAGAGCAGCCCGCCGTAGCCGAGGCTGATCGCGACGGCATGGACGATCATCCCGAACAGCGGTATGAAGATGAGGATCTGCAAGATCACGAACCCGAGGACGAATATCCAGATGCGTCCCGGCCTCCGCCCTGCCCGCGAGGCGATGACGTCCCCGAGGGCGTACGCGACGAAGAGCGGCGATACCAGCATGCCGACGATGAAGAGCAACCCGCCAAAGAGCGCTATGGGGAGCCCGATGATGGTGACGGCGACGATCAGGAGGACGATCGTCGTCACGAAGAGAGCGATGAACCCGAGAACCGTGAAGACGACCGGGCGTCTCTCGACCTCGTGGACCACCGTCGAGAACGGGCCGGGAAGGAGCCCGACGAGGAGGAGGCCGAGGATGAAGAACCCGATCGCGGCAAGCACCGAAAATATGCCGGCCAGCAGCGGCCCCGGCTCCTCGCGCTCCTCGAACGTCACGTTCCCGGCGGTGCCGGTATTACTGAAGTTGTTTGCCGAGACGGTGAGGTTACGCACGACCGATCCCTCGTTCGCGACCGTCCCGCCGCTGAGCACCGCATCCCGCCGGATGACCGCGCCCTGCCCGATCCGCACCGTGCCTCCCGTGGCGAGAACGTTCGTTGCGTTCCCGTTCACCTCGATATCGCCCCCGGCGGCAAGCACCTTCCCGCCGACGTCGCCGTTGATGATCAGGGTTCCTCCCGCGGCGATGACGTCGTTTTTGACCGGCGCGTTCACCGTCACCGTGCCCCCGGCGGCCGTCAGGCTATCGATCGGGGCGTTGATGGTCACGATCCCTCCCGATGCTACCACATCATCGGGTATGGGGGTATCAACCGCGGGTTGATCGCCGCTGAGAAACGTCAGCGCCTGAACGCCGGACGGTATGAGCAGCAGGATAAGGACGATCACGATAAGGTGTCTCATGGGGGGGAGGAGAGCACACCCCCATTTAAAAAGATTCGCGTGATGAAGAGACCGGCTGGAGGAGAACCCGGAATTACCTTTCCGGCAGCAAGAAGAGGCGTCCTGGAGCCTCTGCTCCTACACCAGTTCCCGGAGGCGGCGTTTGAGCTCTGCGATCGCCTCGTCCTTCCCGGAAGCGTCCGACTCCTGGAGCGAGCGGATGTTCCCCTCGACCGACGTGGTAAGCCACTCCTTCGGTATGCCGGACGCCGGGAAGAGCTCCTGCCACTCGTCGGACCCGAACGGGATGACTTTGACCAGTTTGCCGAGGATGTTCCAGTCGACGACCCGGTAGTCCTCCCCGGTGCTGGTATCCTCGACCTGGACCGACCGGTCCTCATTGCACCTGAGAACCCGGCCGTGGATGACGTAGATGCTCACCTCGTTCTTGTCGGTGAAGGTGATCTGGACCACGTCGCCCGGCTGCGGGCTCTCGGGAACCATATAGAGGTTGATGTCGCCCGGGTACATCAGGCCCGGCTCGTACCTGTCCGCGATACCGATGTACCCGGTATCGGAGACGTAGAGCCGGAGGTACTCCTGGTAGAACTTCCGGACGATCCAGTAGACCGCCCCGGGATGGGTCTCGGCCAGTTTCAGGAGGAGGTTGTGGATGGCGCTCGGTATGCTCTCCGGCCGATTCAGCACCTCGCGCGCCAGCCGCTCATACGCCTCTACCACTCCGATCTCAGTCGCCTCTGCCATGCTGACAAACCCCGCCGCATAATACCGGTAATAGAATAAAAGTGTTCCTCCGGATTATTCCGGGCCGGCATCCAGCCCGGCCTTTGCGCCCGACGCCCCTGCACCGGCCCCGGGAAGGGGAACGTCGCCTGCCGCCGTCCCGGGCACCTCGCGGGGCGCCGGGAAGGAGAGAACTATAATGCTTATATTCGACCGTGACCATACAGTAAAGCAGAGGATATTGATATGGGTGGCGTAAAGGATTCTACGTATCTCGATGTCAAGAAAGCCCTCGCCCGGCGGTTTTCTCCCCAGGAAGGGTGGCAATTTGCATGGTATCCCACCTACGGCAATGTGCAGCCGGAGTGTGTGCTCTCTCGCCGGACAGCCGGCAGGACCGAGCGGGTGGTCGTGGGCGTGAAGATGGCATCCAAAGTCCCGGTGGGCACCATCGAGGAACTTCAGGGCCAGCGCCAGGCGCTTGCCGCAAGCAACGTCGACATCGACAGGGCGGTTCTGGTCGTGCCCGGCGGGGCGAGCGTCCCGGCGGTTCCCGAGGGGATTGAGATCCTCGAGATGGGAAACTGGCAGATCGTCGGCGACCGCATCGCCTGGTCAAAGAATATCGAGCGCAGCGCGTTCCACCAGGAAGAGCGCGTGAAAAGGGGCCTCGCGTAAAGCGCCGGCCCCCCAGAACTTTTCTTACATACCGAAATCAAAGAGCGTCGTCCGTGTCGGGTCGACGTCGTGCCAGTCCCACCCGAGCGGCTCGATGATCCGCGATATGGGTCCTTTGAGGGTCTTTTCGAGCATCGTCTCCCAGTCGACGACGAACTCCGGCGGCACCTGATCGGCGTACTCGAAGGCGATCACGTCTGTGCGCGGGTACTTCGCCGTGACGGTCTTTATGTAGATGCGCTTGGGTTTGCTGCCCCGCTTGAAGTCGGTCCCGAGATGGTCGTTTGCGTACCTGGCGCCCCGGATGTGGGCATCGTCGGTCTCGTAGCTGTCCAGGTTCTTCCCTATACCGCCGGGAATACCGACCTCGTCGAGGGAGTACTCGCCGCGCCGGTACTTCCGGATGACGTCGCGCAGGTAGGCCTGCACGCCCTCGAACGCATCCCCGCGGAGGATCATCTCAAGGACCGTGCGCTGCACCTCCCGCGTGATCTGCGGCGAATCGCTCCGCCGGATCTCGAATCCGACGACGTCGACCTCGTCGACGTCTTTACCTTCCTTCCAGACCAGGTGGCCGGCGTAGCGCTTCTTCTTGCCGGCCTGGAAGAAGCGCCGGTAGACCTTCTCGAACTTGATGGAGAAGTAGTGGGTGTCGGCGTTGAGCTCGCTCTTTGCAAAGTCGCTGTAACTTGCGTTCAGGCGGGCCTCGATCGCCTTTGCCTTGGCTATCGTCTCCTCGAGGCTCCCCTGCGGCACTTCGACCATACAGGAGTCGGTGTCGCCGTAGAGGACCGTGTAGCCGAGATCGGTGATGACGTCGCGGGTATGCCGGATGATCGCCCGCCCGACCGACGTGACGGCCGAACCGATCTCGCGGTCGTAGAGCCTGAACCGGGTGTAGCCCGATACGCCGTAGTAGGAGTTCATGATCACCTTCAGGACGTTCTGCTGGAGGTCGTAGAGGACGTACTCCGGCGATCCGAAGGGATACTGGTTGCGGAGGCGCTTGCGCTCGTCCCGCTCCACGAGGAGCTCCGAGAGAATGCTGCGCGTCAACCCGTCCGGCTCCCGGGAGAACCGGATGCCGTTTGGGGCCCGCAGTTCGCCGTCGGGGTTCTTGGTCTCGGGCGATGCGTTGATCGTCATCATCGCCATCGGGTAGAGGGACTTTAAGTCGAGGACCACCACGTTCTCCCGAAGGCCCGTCGCGGGCTCAAAGACGGTCGCCCCCTCGAACTCGTCGCCGGCGGCAAGGCCCTTTGAGGGGAGGACGAACCGGCCCGACGCCTTCCGGAGGACGTATATATCGATGACGTTTGAGGAGTTCAGCGTCCGGTCGAGCGGGCACCCGACGTACCGGGAGATCTCGCGGTAGAACTCGATGATGTTGTTCTTTCTATCGATCCCGACGCAGAGTTCGACGTCGCGGCAGTTGTACTCCACGAGCCGCGCAGGGTCGGAGCGCCAGAGGTCGGTGATCGTGCCGCTGTAGCGGACCTTCGTCTCCCCGAGTTCCTCGCCGGCTATCGCGTCGAGCCGGTAGGACTCCTTCTGGGCCTGGTGCATCTTCCGGTAGGCGCCGAGGAGGTCGAATATCGATCTCCCGCGGACGGCGTTCCTCTCCGTCTGGCCGGGGAGACGCGCAAGGTCCTCTCCCGGGAGGTTGAGCCTTGCCATCCGCTGCAGGATATAGGGGATATCGAAATCCACGAAGTTCCAGCCCGAGAGGATGTCGGGGTCGCGTTCCCTGACGTATGCGGCGAGCCCCCGGAGCATCGCGGCCTCGTTTGGGTAGCGGGTGACCTTGTGCCGGGCGTTGGTGGAGAGTTCGGGCGCGTCGCCCGCAGCCCCGCCGGGCCGCCAGAGGAGCGTCGTATAGTCCTCCTCAACCGAGTCCCAGCAGGTGACGCAGACGATCGGGTCGCGCTCGGGTTCGGGGAACCCGTGTTCATCCACGCACTCGATATCCATGATGCAGGTGCGGGCGGGAGCCTTGATATCGGCCGGCGCGATATCGGTATACTCGACCTCGAAGGTGCCCTCGGGCGACTCGACGGCGCCGGCGGGCAGCTCGACGCCGGCGGTGAGGCCGCAGTCGATCATGAACCGGGTGGTGAACGGTATATCGGCCTCGTAGTGCTGCGTAAAGTCGTCGCGGACGGCACGGACGTCGCCGGGGCGCCGGGTGTAGAGCCGGCGGAGGGACT
Organism: Methanoculleus sp. EBM-46; assembly: GCA_001896715.1. Lineage (GTDB taxonomy): Archaea > Halobacteriota > Methanomicrobia > Methanomicrobiales > Methanoculleaceae > Methanoculleus. Next base: position 2,141 of record MPOY01000019.1, on the reverse strand, counting down.
CGCCGCGGATGGAGCGGTAGTTCGTGCCGGGCTCGATATCGACCCCCTTTGAGGGGGAAGGATCGTTCACCAGTCCGGCGGGCACGTAGAAGTAGGGCCGAAAACCGGTCACCCTGACCTGGACGGCCTTCCCGGAGGCGTCGCGGCCGAATATGTGGATGACCGGTATGTCGACGCCGACGCTGTACTCCACCTGGTGGATGCCGATCCGGATCTTGCCGAAATCGTTCAGGGTAGCCGGGATAGTGACACGGGACTCCGGTGCCGGATCAGTCATCAAACCTCCTGCAGAGGCCTCGCACGAATGCTCCCGCCTCCGTCATCTTCGCCGCCTCCCACGGGTCGAGGTCCCACTCCTCGATGCCGAGGATACCCTCGCGGCCGATCCGGGCCGGGACGGCAAGCGAGCAGCCGGAGAAGCCGTACTCGCCGTCGAGCACGCACGAGCAGGAGAGGAGCTCGCGCCGGTCCTCAAGGACTGCCTTCACCAGCATGGCGATATGGTATGCGGGGCCAAAGACCGTGGCGCCCTTTCCACGGATAACCTCCATGCTTGCTCCCCGCATCCGGGAGAGGATTGTCTCCCGCTCCCCGGTATCGACGTACCTGCCGGTCTTAGAGAAGAGCGGCACCTGGTGCTCGCCGTGCTCGCCGAGCACCCAGGCGGGCCCCGGTATACCCGCCTCGCGGAGGAGGCAGGTAAATCGGGCGCTGTCGAGCTGGCCGCCAAACCCGATGCAGCGCTCCCGGTCGATCCCCATCATCTTCCAGAGGGCGTAGTTGTTTGCATCCATGGGGTTCGTGATGGTGATGACGACCCCGGGAAAATCCCGGAGATGCTCGCTGCACCGCCTCACCACGGGGATGTTCGCCTCGAGGAGATCCGCCCGGGTCTTGATATCGGGCGTTCTCGGTGTGCCTGCCGCAAATATGAAGACGTCGGCATCCCGCATCGCCGCCGTATCGGTGGTGACCGTAACGTCGATACCCGTGTGTTGCAGGTCGAGCACCTGGGACCGGAGGATGGGTTCGTATGCGTCGTAGAGGATGATCTCATCGGCGAGACCGAGTGCGGCGGAGAGAAATGCCGTCTCACCCCCCACCTTTCCTACACCGGATATTGCAAGCGAGGTCATGGTATCTGTCCTGTGTCTGGATAACGGCAAAAGATTGTATGCGTGATAAGGCCCTGCTGCACGGAGGATAGCGGTTCGGCGGGGAGAAAGGGCACCCTGCCGTCTTTCGGTCCGGTATCCGGGCCCCGGCGCGCGGAGCACATACTTCCTCTTCATTATACTTGGCGCGAGGGTATAATAATACCTCACTCCCACCTTTTCCCAATGGTTGCGTTGTATCCAGGCCCTGTCGATATCGGGGGCGTCCGGTTGAAGAACCATCTCCTGCTTGCGGCCGGCATCCTCGGGACCACCGGGGCGTCGCTTGCCCGTATCCTTGCAAACGGTGCAGGCGGCGTGGTCACGAAATCCATCGGCCCCGCCCCGAAGGAGGGGCACCCCGGACCCTGCCTGATCGTCGTCGACGGCGGCATCATCAATGCCATGGGACTGCCGAACCCCTCGGCCGCGTTCGTGGACGAGCTGATCGCTCTCACGGGCGAACCGGTCGTCGTGAGCATATTCGGGGGGACGCCGGAGGAGTTCCGGACGGTCGCCGGGTGGTTTGCCGGTAAGGCCGCCGGGCTTGAGCTGAACCTCTCCTGCCCCCACGCGGAGGGCTACGGGGCGGCGATCGGGAGCGATCCGGCTCTCGTGGAGGAGTGCACGAGGGCGGCAGCCTCTCCTGGAGTCCCGACCTGGGTGAAACTCACGCCGAACGTCGCCGATATCGGCGAGATCGGGGCGGCCGCGGAACGCGGGGGTGCGGACGCCGTCGTCGCTATCAACACGGTGAAGGCGATGCGGATATCGACGTCCCTTGGCCGGCCGGTGCTCGGGAACCGCTTCGGCGGCCTCTCGGGGAAGGCGATCTTTCCGGTCGCCGTCCGGTGCGTCTACGATCTCTACGAGGCCTGCTCCATCCCGATCATCGGGTGCGGCGGCATATCCACCGCCGACAACGTCGTCGAGATGATGATGGCGGGCGCGAGCGCCGTCGAGATAGGGAGCGCCGTCATCGACGAT
>MPOY01000639.1 GCA_001896715.1 Methanoculleus sp. EBM-46 | reverse complement strand
GGTTTCGATATCCAGGAAAGTAAAGTGAAAATGGTAAATGAAGGCCATAACTACATCGGTGATGTAGTGAACGCGGATCTGGAAAAGATCGTTTCAGACGGTCACCTCAGAGCGACCGCCGATTTCGACGAACTTGGTAAATGCGATGTTGTAGCTATCTGCGTACCGACTCCGCTGGACATATACAAGCAACCGGACCTGACTTATGTAATCAATTCGACAAAAGATGTCGCAAAGAGACTCCACAAAGACATGCTTGTCGTGCTCGAATCGACGACCTATCCCGGAACGACGGAAGACGTTATGAAACCGATACTGGAAGAGACGGGATTGGTATGTGGCAAAGACTTCTATCTCGCCTTCAGCCCCGAGAGAGTCGATCCGGGAAACTTGAGATTCAAGACTAAAAACACACCGAAAGTCGTCGGAGGAGTTGGCCCGGAATCGACTGAAGTCGCAAAGCTCCTGTATGAATCGGTTCTCGAGGCCGAAGTCTTCGTCGTCTCGTCTCCCAAAGAGGCCGAGATGACCAAGATACTGGAGAACACCTTCAGGATAGTCAACATAGCCCTGATAAACGAGATGGCAATCGTGGCAGACAAAATGGGGATCAACATATGGGATGTGATAAACGCTGCTTCGACCAAACCATTCGGTTTCATGCCCTTCTTCCCCGGACCGGGTGTAGGTGGTCACTGCATCCCTATCGATCCCTTCTATCTCACGTACATTGCGAGAAAATACGATTACCACACAAGACTGATAGAGCTTTCCGGAGAGATAAACGACTCGATGCCGGAATACGTGGTAAACAGAGTGATGAAGGCTCTCAACGAACGCGGTAAATGCATGAACGGAGCTAAAGTAGTCATGATGGGAATAGCCTACAAAGAAGAGATCGAAGATATGAGAGAGTCGCCCGCGCTCAAAGTGCTCGAACACCTGGAAAAGAACCTGGCGCATGTTTCGGTCGTCGATCCATACGTTTCACAGTTCCAGTGGGAAGGAAAGACTGTGAAAACTGTCAACCTGACCGAAGAGTTGATCAAAGAATCAGATGCGGTTGTAATAACGACAGCCCACAAGAAAAACATAAATTACAAGATGATAGTCGAGAATGCCCGATACATATTCGACGCAAAAAACGTACTGAGCAAAATGGGTATCGCAGGCGAAAATGTTGAAGTACTTTGAAAAACGTTGGGCGTTGTTTGTTGTTGTGAAGCAATACTTTAGAGAAGGCGAGGAGCATCGCCGAGAGTAAGAGAGAAAGGAAAGTAAGAATGGCTTTTTTTGAAATGGAGATCTACGAAGTATCTATGAGTTTTGTTGAGACAATCTACAAGTTAACAAGGAACTTTCCAGAAGAAGAGAGATACTGTCTTATTTCGCAGATGAGAAGAGCAGCTGTATCTATACCGTCGAACATCGCTGAAGGCAATGGTAGGGGCCACTTGAAAGAGTATTTACATTTTCTATATAACGCAAGAGGATCACTAATGGAACTGAGAACTCAAATTGATATTTCTAAGAGACTTGGATATCTCAAAGAGGTTGATTACTCAAGTTTGATAGAGAGTTATGAAAGACTGAGAACGATGCTGATTAATCTTATTTCGTCAATTAGAAGGAAGAGTATTTCGAAATCAGGCTGAAAGGAAAAGCGATGTTAGAACAGATGATCCTTTCTTATTGATCTTTTCTCGACACGAAGTGTCATCTCGCCTTCTCGACAATGCTCTTTCTCGATACCTTGAAGGATTGGAGTGACCATATGAAAAAACTGACAGCCGCACTTATAGGTTGCGGAAGAATAGGAACGAAGAAACATATAGAGGCTTTTGCCGCCAACAGTGATTTGATCGATCTCGTT
>MPOY01000556.1 GCA_001896715.1 Methanoculleus sp. EBM-46 | reverse complement strand
GTAGCCCATAACGCTGCTGCAATTGCTTGCCTCCTAGTCTACTGTTTGGTCTCGCTTAGCCGTTCGCAAGCCCCTCCCTTTAGGGAGGGGTAGTTGACACCAATCACCTTTAGATACGGTCTCCTGCTGGAGCCCGGATGTTCGTAAAGCGATCCCTGCGGTGGCCCTGCCGGGGCGCACCGGGTCTGACAACACGATCGGTGAGAGAGGGTGGGGAGGTAACGGCGGTATGCAACGGGACCGAGCAGTGCCGCCGGAAGGATGGTGGGGAGAGGTGTCAGGGGTATCCGGGGGATCACCAGGACACCTCGTTTGTGGGGTTGCTGGTTCCCACACCCTTCTGTCTCACATCAGGCCTGGTACAGGTCTTCTAATGGAAGACTGCGTTCTGCTACCATATATCTGTTGCGCCGTTGACAGAGAAGGAGATCGGGATTTTTTGGGGATATCCTTCCCGATAAATCCCGGAACCCGGGATTTTATCGGGAAACACCTGCCGTGGCGCCTCATCGGAACCAGGCATCGAGCGTCTTCTGCGTCCCCTTCGCCGGGGCCCTGGCAAGAGCGCTCCTCACCCGGTCTTCGGAGAAGTCGTAGCGTCCACAGAGCATGGAGACGACCCCCTCGACGTCCGGCGGCCGCCACTCGAGGGTGTAGTCGTCGGTGACCGGCGGATCGAGGAAGAACTCGCGGATCGGATCAGGATCGAAGTCGGGCTGTTTCTCGGCGATGACAGATGCAAATTCACCTTTTCGAACGATCTTCAGGGCCGTCTTGCCGCCGACGCCCCGGATGCCGGGGTTGAAGTCCGTGCCCACCAGGATGCCGATATCGACGAGTTGCTCCCTCGTCACGCCGAGGCGGTCGAGGAGAGAGGCGAGGACGATGCGCTCGGGATTCACCGTGATCGTCCGTCCCCGCATCTTCCGTCTCCCGCTGATCGTGAGGTTCCGCACCAGGACCGGGGTGCCGAAGAGGAGCGAGTCGTAGTCCTGCGAGACCGCGTAGGCGACACCCGCCCTCCGCGCCATGTGGGCGGCCTGCGCTTCGCCTTCGCTCGGCGCCTGCACCCGGGGGATACCGAGCAGGTCCAGGAGCTCGCGGGACGATTCAAGTATATGGCCGTCGATCCGGGCGGATGCGCTCGCCTGTTTGTACGCCTCCTCCATATCCCCCTCCGCAAGCGCAGTCTTCCAGGCCTCGTCGGCCCTTGCGCGGATCTCGCGCCGCTCGTTGATCGTCCCCTGCTTGAACTCCGGCGGTCTTCCGTCAAAGACAAAGACCGGCCGGATCCCCTTCTCCAGGAAGTTCACCGTCCGGAAGAGGATGCCGGAGAGGTGCGAGGTGACCCTCCCTGCACCGTTCATCAGCGGGGTGCCGTCAGGCTGCCGGATGATGGAGAGAAACTGGTAGAGCGCGTTGTGGGCATCCACGGCGGCGATGCCGGAGAGGTCGTTCCACGCCAGCGGTTCTTTACAGTCTGCGAGAATATCGCGAATAGCAACGCCCATGCTATCTACTCATGAGAGAGGGAGATACCATTAAGATGGCGGTCCGGTTCAGCGGTACATCCGGCGGGAGAGCCCGTCGACGATCCCCTCGATGTGGCTGATCGTGTTGTCATACCTGGCGCTCATCGTCTTCTCCATCTCCTCGATGTTCACGCGCATGGTGCGCTCCCGCTGTGCGACGCTCCGCTCGAGGCTCACGATCTTCATGCCGAGAGATATGAGCAAGCCCCCAAGAGAGAGCATCATGAGCGTCGCAGCAACCGCTATGGTCAGGTCCTGCCAGAACCGCATCACCAGCACGACGGTGGAGACCACCATCACGATAGTGAGAACAATGTCGCCGATGAGTTCGCGAATCTCCATATTTTAAAGTGATGAGGATGCATTAATTAACCTACCTAAAATGACTGGAGACATATGATGCAGGTACGTGACTGGCTATCGCTTCTTGGAATGCCCCTTATGCTCCTCTCCGTCCAGGTGATCGCCGTCATCCTCGTGCTTCCCATGCAGGCGGCGGGTCTTGCGGCGTTCGAAGATCCTGAATCGGTTGCAAATCCCCTGATATTTATAGGGATGCTGCTCGTCTTCACGCTGATCCTGCTCCTCCTGATACGGTTCGGAGGCCGGCGCTTCATCGCCCTCTTCATCGGGTTTGCCATATTCATGACATTCCTCTATATCTTCTCGGCGCTCTCGCTTCTTGTGCTCGGGGCCACCGATGCCGCCGCCGTCGGAGCGATCATCGTTGCCGCGGCGGCGACGGCGCTCCTCTATCTCTACCCCGAGTGGTACGTCATCGATGTCCTCGGCGTCCTGATATCCGCGGGGGTCGCATCGATCTTCGGGGTCTCCCTTGCCATCCTCCCGGTCCTTGTACTGCTCGTTCTGCTCGCGATCTATGATGCCATATCGGTCTACCGCACGAAACACATGATCACGCTTGCGGAGGGCGTCCTCGAGACGAAAGCCCCGATCATGGTCGTGGTCCCGAAACGGGCGGATTACTCGTTCCGAAGAGAGGGGCTCAATATCAGTGATGGAGAAGAGCGCGGCGCGTTCGTCATGGGCATGGGCGACCTCATCATGCCCACCATCCTCGTCACGTCGTCGCACGTCTTCGTGGATGCACCCGCCGTCCTCTGGACCCTCTCCGCCCCGACGCTCGGCGCGATGGCGGGATCGCTTGCCGGCCTTGCCGTCCTCCTCCGCTTCGTCAACAGGGGCAACCCCCAGGCAGGCCTCCCGCCCTTGAACGGCGGCGCTATTCTCGGGTTTCTGGTTGGGGCGGTTCTCGCAGGTTCGTTTGGGTGGTGTCCTTTCTGTATATGAGGAGGAGATCGAGCGCCGCCTCCACGCCCTCGCCGGTGAGCGTGGACATCGCGGGGCAGCCTTCGATCCCCCGGATATCCGCCTTGTTTGCGACCGCCACCACCGGGACATCGACAAACCCGCGGACCTCTTCGAGGAGCCGGACCTGATCGTCGAGCGTGTAGCCGCAGTGCTCGCTTGCATCCAGTATGAAGAGCACGACGTCGGCCGTGTTGATGATGGCGCTCACCGCCTGCCGCTCGATGGGGTTCCTCTCGTCGGCCGGGCGTTCGAGGACACCGGGCGTATCGATGAACTGGATCCGTTCGCGCCGCCCGATATCGCGGTGGCCGACGATGACCCCTTTGGTGGTGAAAGGGTAAGCGGCGATCTCGGGTTCCGCCGTGGAGACGAGCCTGATGAACGATGATTTCCCGACGTTGGGGTATCCTGCCACGACCACGGTGAACTCGCCCTCGTTCACGTGCGGAAGTTTTCGGAGTATGTTTCGCGCTTCGTTCAGGAAGAGGAGGTCATCCTCCACCTGGTGGACGACGGAGGCGATGCGGGCGACGGCCTGCCGCCGGACCCGGTCGGTCTCCTCTGCGGATCGCATGCTGCGGGCGTAGCCCGAACCGATGGTCCGGACCTGGTCGGCCGCCCAGGTGACGGCGCCGAGAGACTTCTTCAACCGGTCGAGCGAGACGAGTATGTCGGCCGCTTCCTGGTAAAAGGGCGGGAGGCGCTCGAAGCTCGGGAACGACGCGACCACGCTCTTGAGTTTATCATGGATGGCGCTCGCGACCGCTCTTACGAATTCCTCGTTCGCACGGTCGACGTTTATCTTTTGCTTCTTTTTGGCTGCCGCCCGGCGAAGACTGCGGTCGAGCACCTCATCTGCCGTCGGGACGGTCGGTATAGTTTCAAACTCCACTGCACGCACAACCTAATCTATTTAAACAACGCATTATGAGTGATAATTATGGATCTTTCCCCAATTCAGAAGGATATCCTGATAACCCTGATTACCCTGTATCATCAGTCTTCTCACTCTATAAAAGGTGAGGAGATCGCGGATGTGCTGAAGCGCAACCCCGGCACCGTCCGCAACCAGATGCAGGCATTAAAAGCGCTCGGGCTTGTAGACGGCGTTCCGGGCCCGAAAGGCGGTTACAGCCCGACCGCACGGGCATACAAGGAGCTCAATCTTGCCGATCTCGAACACCAGTCCGAGGTGCCGATCTTTCGCGACGGCGAGAAGGTGAAAGGTGTCCGGGTCTCGGAGATCGGGTTCACCACGCTCTGCCATCCCGACCTCTGTCATGCGATGGTCAAGATCATCGGGAGCGTGAAGCTCTTCAAGGTAGGCGAGATGCTCTCGATCGGACCCACGCCGGTGAACAAACTCCTCATCCGCGGCGAGGTCTTTGGAATGGACGAAAACCAGCAGGCTCTCATGATCAGCATATCGGAGATGATATCGCTCCCGAAGCAGGCGATCAAGCACTATATGAGCACCCCGCTCCTGACCCTGCCGCTCTCCGCCACCCTCCGTGATGCCGTTCATCTCTTCAACACGCACCATATTCACGGGGCGCCGGTGATGGAGGACGGCAACCTTGCAGGCATCGTGACGCTGAGCGATATCGCCCGCGCCCTGGACCAGGGCCAGACACTGGATGCGCCCGTTTCCGGGGTCATGACCACCGACGTGATAGAGGCGCCGTCGTCAATTCGGCTCTACGAGCTCGTGGGCCGGTTTAAGGAACGGGAGATAGGGAGGTTGATTGTAGTGGAGGGCGGCAAGCCCGTCGGTATCGTTACCCAGACCGATATTATTCGGGTCTTTCCCTCACTTTGATACCCTCCCCGTTCCGAATTTCCTGCTTCAACCCCTCTGGAAGGGGATAAGTATTTATATATGAATACCTATGGTGCTTCTGTAAAACGAGCTCTGTTTGAGAGTACATTTCGCAGAGCTCAATGAAAAGGGGGAAATGAGATCATGGTAGATATACCTCTGGCACCTGTTGGCAGAATCGTGAAGAAGTCCGGCGCGGAACGAGTGAGTTCTGATGCCAATGAAGAGCTCGCAAAACTCATGGAGCAGTACGCATCGCGAATCGCAAAAGAGGCGATCAAGCTCGCGGGACACGCAGGCCGAAAGACGGTCAAGGCAACCGATGTCCGGATGGCGGCCGAGACCGTAAAGTAAAACCAATCCCGACTCCATTTTTCCCCGGGACAACCTGTTGTGCCGGTTATTATTGCTGCAAGAACTGCTCTACCTGCCGGGGTGCCCGTCTTTGCCCCTGCAGGGATACCCGTACGCCGTTCTTCGGGAACTCCCACCCCTTCCCGGGCGGGGCAGCGTTCGCGATCATTCGATGGGAAGCCCTGCCCGGTCCTTCTCCGGGGATCTCCCCGTGGAGATATCGCGGAGGGGCATGAACCTCACCCCTGCGGGGCTCAAGGTTACCGTCATGCCGGCCCTCACGAACGGTTGCGGCACCGCACCTCCGGGCTGAGAGCGGGGGGACGGAGACCGGGACTGCCGGGGGGCAGGGCGGTTGTGGTGGCCGGCCTCTCCGGGCAGCGATCCTGGAAAGCCATTTCTGAAGAGTTTTGAGGGATTTAGAATATTTATATAGTACAAACACCCCACGCTCTCTATGAGCAAAACCTTCTGCCGCACCCTTGCCAAGAAGAAAGTGATGAGTAATGACGGCATGCTCATCGGGACCATCAAGAACATCACGGTCGACCTCACTACAGGGCAGGTCATCGACCTGATCGTCAAACCGGATGATACGTTCAAGACCGATGGCTACAAGATGGATGGAGATAAGATGCTCGTGCCGTTCGAGGCGGTGAAAGACATAAAAGATTATATCGTGGTCGACCGCTACCTGCTGAAGCGATCGGGGTAATACTTTTTTACGGCTTCCACAAACCCATCCCCGTATGCGCTCTCCGAGACCCAGTCCGCCGCCGACCGGGTCAGTTCCGGCGCGTTCTGCACCGCGACGCCAACCCCGGCAGCCCTGAGCATCTCGATATCGTTCTCGGAATCCCCGACGGCTATCATATCATCAAGGGATAGTCCCATATCCACGGCGAGTTTTCGCATCGCCGTCTCCTTGCTCACGCCGGGTGCCTGGATGTGGACGGCAAACCCCGTGTCCAGCACCCGGACAGGAAGATGGTGGTCACGGAGGACCGCCCGTGCCTCGTCGGGGTCGATGTTCCGGGCAAGGGCCACGTCGGCAAACCGGTACTGTGCGCTGAGCAGCTCGAGATCGATGCCCTGCCCGGCAAAATGATCGTGTAAGACCTCGAACGCCTCAAGGCAGATCTCCCGGTCGCCGGCGATATGGAGGGAGCCTTTATACCCCCTCCGGCAGACGCCGCCGTTCTCGCCGATGATGGTCCCGTCCGTCCCGATCATCCTGCAGAGCCCGTCCATGAAACAGACGGTGTTGCCGCTTGCAAGCACCACCTCGATACCCGCATCGACGAGCGTCCGGATGGCCTCGACGGCAGCGGTGTTGATCCGCCGCCGCCGGTCGGTGAGGGTGCCGTCGACGTCCGTTACGAGCGCCTTCAGCACGGCTTGAGCCCCGCCTGCTCGACCATGAACGGCGCCTCGCCCTCGGGGAGGTTGGGGCTGTCCACAAGGCGGGCAACCCTCTTGCCGCCCTTGCTCTTGCGCAGGTAGAGGCGGAAGGTTGCGGTGTGCCCGACGATGTTGCCGCCGATCGGTTTTGTCGGGTCGCCAAAGAGGATGGCAGGGTTCGACATCACCTGGTTGGTCACGAGACCGACCGCGTTGTGGTCGTCGAGCAGCTTCAAGAGGTCGTGCATGTGCCGGTTCAGTTTCTGCTGACGGGCGGCGAGGGTCCCGCGCCCTGCGTACTCCGAGCGGAAGAGGGACGTCAGCGAGTCGATGACGAAGAGCCTGACCGGATAGTCGGATGTCCGCAACTGGTTTGCGAGTTCCCGTGCGGTCTCGAGGAGCAGCATCTGGTGGTCGGAGCTGTGTGCCCTGGCAACGTGGATACGCTCGAGGATCTCCTCCATCGAACCGAGGTCCGTACCCTCCGGGAGGCCGTTGACCATCTGCTCGATACGCTCCGGGCGGAACGTGTTCTCGGTGTCGACGTATATGATGCTCCCGTGCAGCCCGCCAAGGTCTTCGGGGAGCTGGGCGTTGACGGCCAGCTGGTGGACGAGCTGGCTCTTCCCGGACCCGAACTCCCCGTACACCTCGGTTATCGCCTGCGTCTCAAGACCCCCGCCGACCAGTTCGTCGAACTCGGGGACCAGGGTGCTGAGTTTCTTGACGTCTTTTCTCTTGTCCAGTATATCCCGGCCCGTCTTGAACCCGCCGATATCCGCCATCTTCCGTGCGGCGAGGATCACCTTCTTCGCGGTCCCCTCGCCGATCTCGGCCGCCTCGGCGAGATCCGACGTGGTGGCCGTTGCAATGCTCTCGACGGTCCCGTAGCCCGCCTCGCGGAGTTTTTCGGCGGTGGTCGGCCCGACGCCCGGTAAATCTTCAAGATCAATCTCTGTCATGTCAATCCTCACTTGATCTCTGCGGTTGTTTGTTATGTTACACTTAGAGTGTTGAACGGGAGACATAAAGGTCGCTTGCCATGCGGGGTGAAAGTGAAAGTCAGGGATCAGGGTTGCCCGGAGAACCGGTCCAGGCGGCTCTGCAGATCTCCCGGATCGGGGATCACAGCCTCGGCGTGGTGGACGGTGATCACGCCCCGGTGCAGGCTACCCCGGACGCGCAGATCGTACCCGACCGGCAACGGGTCGGCAAGGAGGTAGCAGGCGTCGCCGGTATCAAGAGCGACCCCCTGCCCGGTGGCGATGACCGTCCCCCTGACATCCACCTCCTCCTCTTCCCCGGCAAGGACGACGAGGGCGCTTCCCCAGGAGAGGTGCAGTTCGGTATCGCCATACCGCCCCCGGCGGGCGGCCGCGTTGTAGACCTCGATACGGTCGCCGGATACCAGGTGCCCGTCCGCTTTCTCCCCCCATATGACGACCGGGACCTCGCCGGTCGAATCGGTGATGACCAGGTTCCGGACGGACGACGGCCTCCCGCCCTTCGTGACGAACGACCGGGACGGCTGGACGGATACGACCGTCCCGGCGATCGAGTACGACTTACCTTCCTCGATGCCCGCGATCGTATCCATCGGGATGACGATCTCCCGATCGGAGGGCGAGACGGATCCTGCCTCGCCGAGGCTGTACTCGATGCCGCGGTCGCTCTCCCGCGCGACGGCGCCCCGGATGACGACGTTCGTTCCCGTTTCCGCCTCAAGAAGGGTCTCCGGGACCCAGGCGACGAGCCGGAAGATGCCCTTTTCGTTCCCGACGACCGCCTCGACCATCTCCCCCGGGCTCCCGTCGCGTCTCCTGAACGCCCGCGGGGCTTCGACGGCGATCAGCCTGACCTCGATGTCGCCCGCCGGCCCGGCGGGCGCGAGGGTGTCGGCCTCGTTGCACGTGATGTCGCACGCTGCTTCCTGGATGGCGATCGCGGTGACGTCGACGACTCTTCCCCCGCCGCCTTTCGGCCGGCCGAGTATCTCGAGCACGCTCCCGACGCCGATCTCCGAGACGCCGCCGGCCTTCTCGTCCCAGAGGGCGAGCTTCGCCCTTCCGGTCTCGTCGCCGACCATCACGTTCGCGACGATGCCCGTCGTGCCGTCGGACCGCTCGAACTCCCGGGGCGCCTCGACCGAGAGAACCCTGGCAAAGAAACACGCAAGGCTTGAGGTTCCGGAAAGGTCGCGTATCCGGACGTGCGCCCGGTCGAGGTCTCTGACGACGAGCATCGCCGCCGTCCGCTCATCGAGGAGGTCGCCGGACTCCGCCACCTTCGCATCGACCCGGCGCTCGAACTCCTCTCTCCCCACGAGGTCGTCGACCAGGAGGTAGTGAAACTTCACGGTCGCCGCTCCGGCCCTACTCCTGCCAGGGCGGCGTCGCCATCGGGGCGGTCAGGTCGTCGATCGTCTCGGCCCGGCGCATCAGGGCCGCCTTCTCGCCCGCGAGGAGCACCTCGGCGCACCGGGGGCGGCTGTTGTACTGCGACGACATGGCAAACCCGTATGCCCCGGCATCCAGCATCGCGACGATGTCGCCGGCGGCAAGTTCGGGGAGCATCCTGTCTTTTGCGAGGACGTCGCCCGTCTCGCAGATCGGCCCCGCGATCGAGTACTCCCTCACTGCGGGTGCGTCCGCCCTGTTTGCCGCGACGACCTCGTGGTAGGAGTCGTACATCGTCGGGCGAATGAGGAGGTTGAACCCGGCGTCGACGTTTGCAAACGTCTTATGGGCGGTCTTGACCGAGTTGACCCGGGAGAGGAGGACCGTCGAGTCGGCGACGAGCCACCGGCCGGGTTCGACCCAGAGTTCGGGCTCGATCCCGAGGTCACGGATGCCTTCGAGGAAGACCGGCATCACCGCTCCCGCGTACTCCTCCGGCGTCGGGGCGCGGTCGGTCTCCCGCCGGTAGGGGATGCCGAGGCCGCCGCCGATGTCGATGAACGAGAGGTCGACCCCGACATCGAGGAGATCGGCCGCAAGATCGATCAGCACCTCTACCTCACGGGCGAAGGGCTCCACGGCGAGGATCTGCGAGCCGATGTGGCAGTGGACCCCGACCGGGTTCACGTGCTCGGCGGCGAGCGCCTCGCGGTAGGCATCGAGGATCTCCTCTGCCGGGATGCCGAACTTGCTCGTCGCAAGGCCGGTCGCGATCTTCGGGTGGGTGGGGACGTCGATCGCGGGGTTGACCCGGAATGCGATGTCGACGGTTCTTCCTGCCG
>MPOY01000319.1 GCA_001896715.1 Methanoculleus sp. EBM-46 | reverse complement strand
ATCAAATGTGCCCAGGTAGTGTAGTGGCCTATCATGACGGCCTGTCACGCCGTCGACACGGATTCGAATTCCGTCCTGGGCGTCATTTCTCCCATTTTCCCAAGGTCCGAGCAGAGCGCATCCCCGGCAAGAGAAGTCTTCTCGCCACCCGGAATAGACCGAGAACTGCCGAAAGTTGCCGGATAACCGTTAACCTCCCCGGCACTGTACCTGGCGCGATGCACTACCATTAAATATCAGATGTGATTTTTATTTTCAAGATAAAATATATATATCCGAATGGTGTATCCGGTGCCATGCACGTTCTGGTGAAATGGATTGAGAGCGATCCCGTATTCAAGACTCTGGGGCCGCTCATCGTCGGGATCGGCATCCTGCTTCTTGTAAGCCTGATACTATATGCGCTGGGATATCTGATCTGACGGCACACCGGGGGAGTCGGGATACTGCACCGTATGGTGGTTCCCGGCGCCTCCAGATACCCTCTCGTGCGGCGGTATCCCCGGCACCGGCCGGAGGCAAATGATCAACTCTTATCACAACGCCGCCTCAACATGTGATGCAAGCGGCTACAACCCGCAGATGTGACTGGATATGACCCACGCCATGCTGCCGGATACCGGAGATGAACACCCGCGCGACCTGCAACCTCTCCTTATCCGACTCTTTGACCCGGACAAGGCTGTGCGGGCAGAAGCCGTGCACGGACTTATAGCGATTGGAAGCCCTGCCGTTCCTGCCTGCATCGCCCTGCTGCAGGATGCCGACTGGCGGGTGCGCTACCGTGCGGCGGAGGTCCTCGGCCGGATTGGCGACGCCGATGCATTCGCACCCCTCGTTGCCGCGCTCGGCGATGAGAAAGACCACGTCCGCTACATGGCGGCAAAGGGGCTCGGGCTGCTCTGCGATCCCCGGGCGATTGCACACCTCGGGGTGATGCAGCGCGACGAGAACGAGTTCGTGCGACGGGGCGCTGCCGGTTCCCTCGGCAGGATTGGCGGCGCGAAAGCTGTTGGCCTGCTCCATGCAGCACTCGGGGATGAGGCGACCGAAGGCGTCCGTGCGGCAATCCTTGCGGCGCTCCGCGATGCGGGAGCAGAGGGCACCTGAGCCCCGTCACCCTCTCGCGACGATCACCGTTATGTTGTCGGTGCTTCCCGCATCCTTCGCGGCATCGATCAGCCTCCGGCATGCCGCATCAGGCTCGTCGGCGAGCACGATATCGCGGATCGCATCCGCCGGAACGCAGTCATGGAGCCCGTCCGAGCTGAGCACCAGGACTGCCCCGGCGGCATCCACGGCATCAAGGTCGACCTGCACCCCGGCCGAGAGGCCGAGCGCCCCGGTCAGTATGTTCTTCTTCGGATGAAGCATCGCTTCGACGGGGGAGAGGACCCCTGCATCCACCAGGCCCTGGACGTAACTCTGGTCGCGCGTATGCCAGACGGACGATGATCGGATGACGTGCGTCCTGCTGTCGCCCACGGTGCCGATCCAGCACCCCCCGGAGCCATCGACGATCGCGGCCGAGAGGGTCGTCCCGGCGTTCAGGCGGTTCTCCTGGTTATACGTATATATCCGGGCGTTTGCCCGATTGAATGCCAGTTCAAGCACCCGGGCGGGTTTTAATCCAGGAAGGCACTCCCTCGCGGTCTCCTCCAGGGCCCGGATCGCCATCTTGCTCGCAACATCCCCGCGGGCATGCCCCCCGAGCCCGTCCGCGACGGCGAAGACGGAGTATCCGGCCGCTTCATCGGCAAAGAACGCGTCCTCGTTCTGCTGCCGCCCGCCGATATCGCTCGCCGCTGCGTACCGGAGCCCAGGCCTCTCCTTCACGTATACCACTCTGGATGGCCGGACGAATAGCCTTTTGGTGCCCGGTCCCCGGAGCCATCTCCCTTCACCGTCGTCACCCTTCGCCTCACCCGGTGCGTTTGCCCCCGCCGCCGTGTCCCGCCGCATCCGCAGCGGCGGCATGGTGCGGGCTGACCGTGCCGACCTGCCCTGCGTGAGCAAGCGAGACGGCGGCGTTGATGATACCGATCTGTGAGAACGACTGCGGGAAGTTGCCCATATGGGCCCCGGTCGCCGGCTGGATCTCTTCGGCGTAGAGGCCGAGAGGACTTGCACGTGCAAGAAGGTTCTGAAACATCCGGTGCGCCTCTCCGGTGCGCCCGGCACGTATCAGCGCGTTGATGAGCCAGGTCGTGCAGACGACGAACGACCCTTCCTTCCCGGTCACGCCCTCAGGAGCATCGATGTAGCGGTAGCAGAGTCCGTCGACGACAAGGTGCTCGAGCGTCGCATCTATCGTCGAGAGCATCCGCGGATCATCCCCCCCGACGAAGTTGATGAGGGGGAGGCGCAGGTTCGCGGCATCGAGGTTCTCATCCTCGTACGACTGCTTGAACGCACCCAGATCATCGCTCCACCCCTTATCGAGCACTTCCTCGTGGATCAGGTCGCGCTCGCGGCGCCAGGTCTTGATATCCCCAGAAAGGCGCATACCCTCCGCGATCTCTATCCCGCAGTCAAGAGCGAACCACATCATGGCTTTACTGTAGACAAAATGCCGCACGCCGCCCCTGACCTCCCAGAGTCCGCTATCGCGGTCATGCCAGTGACGGGTCACCCAGTCGAGCATCTGCCGCATCGTCCCCCAGAGCGGCGTCGGGTCGTACTTCCCGATCCGCCAGGCGAACTGGATGGCCCCCATGACCTCGCCGTAGACGTCGAGCTGCTCCTGGACCGCTGCCTGGTTTCCAATCCTCACCGGCCGGGAATCCCGGTATCCCCTGAAGTTATCGAGCACCGTCTCGGCGATCCTGCCCTCCGGTATGATCGGATAGAGGATCGATATGCCCGTTCCCTTCAGTTTGACCGTGCGCACGAGCCAGTCGAAGAACGGCTGCTCGTTGTCGAGGTAGCCGGCAAGGAGGAGGGCATACAGCGTGAGCGACGCATCGCGTATCCAGGTGAAGCGATAATCCCAGTTCCGCTCGCCGCCGAAGGTCTCGGGGAGCGATGTCGTCGGCGCGGCAACGATGGCCCCGGACGGCTCGTAGGTCATCATCTTGAGAGTGAGGGCGTTGCGGATGACGATATCGCGATACGGCCCCCGGTACGTGCAGGCGCTGCTCCATTTTCGCCAGTAATCGGTCGTCACCTTCAGGGCATCCGCAGGCGTACGCTGCGGCAGGGTGGCGTCGTCCTCCGTTGCGAGCGTGAACGCCGTCGTCTCGCCCGCACGGAGCGTGATCCTGCAGGTCAACGATGCATCTGCGTCGTCGACCTGCCATGCCGTCGGCCCGGTGAGCGTATACCCACCGAACGTTACCTGATCTCCATAAAGCGCAAACTCAGGGTGTGTGCGGGCGTAGTTCGGCCGGGGCTGGCAGCGGGAGACGACCCCCACCTTCCCATCGGTGCATTCCGCTATGCGTACGATCCTGCCGGGGGCCGGGAGCCGGCGGAGGCGGGCAATGCTTGCGATATCCATAAAGTCCCGGAGGACTACGGTTCCCCCGGCACACCTGAGGGTCGTCTCGAGGATGTTTGTCTCCTCCTGATACCGGTGCGAGCTCTCGAACGCCCCTTTCGTCGTCACGCTCCAGTATCCGCCGCGGCCGGGATCGAGTATCCGGGCAAAGAGCGATGGAGAGTCGAACCTGTGAAAGCAGAGCCAGTCGATGGACCCACTGCTGCTGATGAGCGCCACGGTGTGCCCGTTCCCGATCACACCGTAGTCCTCGATCGGCCGGTACTCACCATGGGCCTGCGGCCGGTTCTGCTGGATCTGGTTGGACATATCGATCACGTGATCACGGTAAACCCTTCAGCTCGCGGGGGTGCCTGCCGGCCCTGAAGTGTTCTTCAATCTCTTCGAGCGTGAGTCCTTTCGTCTCGGGCACCAGCCTGAAGACGAAGAACCACGCGATGATGCTCACGAGCGCATAAAGCCAGAAGACGCCGGCCTGTCCTATTGCTCCGACCAGCGTCAGGAATGTCACGGTGATGAGGAAGTTCGCGGCCCAGTTGGCGATGGTTGTGACGCCCATGGCGCGCCCCCGCACGGTGAGCGGGTAGATCTCGGATATCAGGAGCCAGAACACCGGCCCGAGGCCGATAGCAAACGAAGCGATGTACGTCATCAGGCTGACCGCGGTGATCAGCCCGAGGAGACTCCCGCCCTGCACCGTTCCGCTGAAAGCAAACCCGGCACCGAGCACGGCAAGGCTCACGACCATGCCGGCGACCCCCACGAGGAGAAGAGGGCGGCGTCCAACCCGATCGATGAGCACGACGGCAACGGCGGTGGCAATGACGTTCACGGTGCCCACGCCCGCAGTCGCTGCAATCGAAGCGCCGACAGAGTGCAACCCTGAAAACTGAAAGATTGTCGGGGCGTAATAGATGACGGTGTTGATGCCGGTCAGCTGCTGCAGGACGGCCAGGCCGAGACCGACGATCAGGGGCATTCGTATCGATGAAGCCAGCAGGTCCGACCAGTTGCCGCCCTTCTGCATCCCGATCGCCTTCTTGATATCATCAAGCTCCCCAAAGACATCACCGGTCCCGCGGGCTTTTTCGAGGACGGCGATTGCCCGGTTCATATGCTGTCGGGACAAAAGCCACCTGGGGCTATCCGGGAGCAGAACCATGCCGATGAGGAGAACCGCGGCCGGCACCGCGCCGAGGGCAAACATGGCCCGCCAGTCGCCGCTTGAAGAGAAGAGGAAGTCAACCCCGTAGGAGATGAGGATCCCGAACGTGATGAAGAGCTGGTTGAGCGACACCATGCCGCCGCGGAACGCCGGAGGCGCAATCTCCGATATGTAGAGAGGGCTGACGAACGATGCGACACCGATGGCTATGCCGATCAGAACGCGGCCGACCAGGAAGATGGAGAGGTCCGTTGCACCGACGACGATCCCGGTGCCTGCAAGGAAGACGACCGACGCAGCGATGATCGAGAGGCGCCGCCCGATCCTATCGGCAAGGAGGCCGCCGGCGATCGCACCCAGGATTGCGCCGACGAGCACCGAGCTGGTCGCGATCTCTTCCAGGGTCGGGGGGAGAGCAAACTCGCTGGTTATGAAGAGGATTGCCCCGGATATGACTCCCGTATCGTAGCCAAAGAGGATCCCTCCGACGGCCGCCACTGCAACGGCAATGATGACGAATGGCGTGAGGGCCGATCTCTTCACCGTTCCATCCCGCACTTTCATCTTTCGCTCCCCGCTCAATGCGTAAACAACCTGCTCCGGGATGGGCTAATCCGGAACAGGTTATCCGGGATGATGTGCCCGGCAACGTATCGTGAGGCGACGGGGTGCTTCACCTGCATCGATATAAAACATAGCGATGGAACCGCGCCCGGCAGTTTCGCCGGGAACTGGTGCCGGGGATCTTCCGGGGTCCCTAGGAGAACCCGCGGGCAAGGCCGCTCTCCTTTGCGCACTGGACGGCGTATGCATACTCCCGCGCCGTGATCGGGCGCTGCAGCGCCGCAAGCACCGGGCTCCTTCCCCCTTCGGCCGCCCGCCACGCCGGGTGGTACTGGGCCATGATGTTCACGTAAGAGTCCCGCGAGATCTCATCGGCGATGAACCTCATCACGGCC
The DNA here is from genome assembly GCA_001896715.1 of Methanoculleus sp. EBM-46. Taxonomy (GTDB): domain Archaea; phylum Halobacteriota; class Methanomicrobia; order Methanomicrobiales; family Methanoculleaceae; genus Methanoculleus. Next base: position 460 of record MPOY01000319.1, on the reverse strand, counting down.
TCGCTGTGTGCAAGGTTCTCGGGGAGCACCAGGTGACGGATGATCATGCCCCGGACTGCAATGCCATCGGCGCTAAGAATCAGGTCTCCGACCTGCCGGTGCATCTCCACGAGCGCGGCCTGCATGCGGGAGGTGTAGTCGCGAGCATGGGAGAGTTCCCACGCCACGCCGTCGCGCCCGTACTTCGCGTCCGGCATGTAGATGTCGACGACGCCGTCAAGAAGCCGCAGAGTTGCAACAGAGTCGTATCCCCCGCTGTTGTAGACCAGCGGAAGGGAGAGGCCGCGATCGGCAGCGATGGCGACTGCACGGAGGATCTGGGGGACGACGTGCGAGGGGGTGACGAGGTTGATGTTGTGGCACCGGCGTTCCTGCAGGTGGAGCATGATGTCCGCGAGATCTTCGCACGATATCGCCGTGCCGGCGCCGCACTGGCTGATCGTGTAGTTCTGGCAGAACT
>MPOY01000477.1 GCA_001896715.1 Methanoculleus sp. EBM-46 | reverse complement strand
GTTCATCTGCCGGCGGCTTGCAACAGGGAGGAGGAGCATGGTCGCTCCCTTTTCGACCACAAGCTCTGCCATGTCGAGCGCATGATATACCGGCTCGATAGTACCCCCGACGCTCATGCCTCCGGCGATCGCCATGCCTCCCTTGAGACTCCTGTTGAGTGTGGCCGAGGCAAGAGCCAGGAGGATCGAGACCGAGAGAGAGGCGCCAGCGCCGACCGGCGTCATCGATCTCACCTGGACCGAATACTCGGCATCTGCAGGATCGTGATCCCCAACAAGACGGCGGGCCTGAGTGTAGAGCACCTGCTCGGCCGCCCGGAGGCTCTCGCGAAGCCCTGCCGGCGCCTTGACGTTGATCAACCGGATGCTCGAACCAGGTGTGACCGTCACCTCGATCTTATAGAGGCCGCTGCCTCCTCCCTCCTCGTCAGGCCCTACGGCCCAGCACTGTCCTGGCGGCAGCGGCTCCGGGCTGATCGTGTTCTCCCTGTGAAGTTCCGGGGTGGTGACATACTGCTCAATCCCGTCCGGCCCGAGCCGGTAGCTGAACATCGTGTTCCGGAACTCAGCCGAACCGATACGCTTCTGCTGCTCCTTAACCCGGCGCCGTGACTCAAGAGCGACGCGGGCGGCCCATTCGAGATCCTCATCTGAGATCCCGCAGTCGGGTGACGGATAAAGAAGTTTGAGAAGACCGTCGATCGTCTTCATGACCGCACGGCGATCGCGGCCCGACAGAGCATCACCGAGAAGGAGCCGGTCGGCGATCAGGTGGAGCCGGCTGCCGTTCCGGAGCTGCCGCCAAGACTCACTGAGGAAGTCGCTGACGAGCCCGTAGTGTTCGGTCATCATGGAGGGATGGATCTTCGGGTAGTCCCATCCCGGGATGTAACTGTGGATCCGGTCCATGAAGGCCGTGTCGTCTCGCATCTCAGGGGGCATCGGGCCGAAGAGATGGCCGATCCGTTGCTGGTGCTCGACGTCGACATCGAAGTTCCCCAGCATGATGATGCCGCCCTCGGCGCGGATGCTCTCGCGGCCGCGG
>MPOY01000290.1 GCA_001896715.1 Methanoculleus sp. EBM-46 | reverse complement strand
GGATACAATTATGGGATTTACCAGTCAGTCAGGGGAAAAAAACAACCCGGTTGTGAGAGCAGAGTCCGAACTCTCTCTCGAAGTCGTCATCCTGATCGTCTTTGGAGTGTTCATGCTCCTCTTCGGTCTGCTTCTCTTCAGGATTCAGACGGGCGAACTTCCGTATGCCCCGGACAGCACCTACGGGCTGTTTCTCGTGATCGTCTCGTTTCAGGTCATCACGATGGGGAAGACCCCGTTCGGCGACCTCCGGCGTTCATGGGCGGTCATAGTGCTCGGCGTGTGCACGGCGATCGTCGGGATGGTCGCCTGCTTCATTCCCGGGCTGCTGGCCGAGCCGGTCCGCATCCTTGTCGGCATACTCCTCTCTGCCGGGGGGGTCGCGCTCCTTGTGCAGTTGTTCTTCTCTGAAGATAAGGCCCGGGTATGGCTGAAGGTCCCCGGAGCCCTCCAGCACCTGACGGTCGCATGCGGCCTTGTGTACGTGGTCTCGATCGTTCTCGGCATCATCACGCTCCTTCCCGGCATCACGACCGACACCGTGACTGCAGTCTTCCTCGTCATCTACGGCGTCGGGTTCTTCTACCTCTCCTGGAGCATCCAGAAGGCCGGCCGGCTCTACCCTCCGGGGGAAGCAGAATGACCCCGAACGCCTCCACTGCAACCGGCGGCACCGGCCTGTTCGGGGAGGCCTCCCTTCCCCTCTCGATTGCCCTGATCATCCCGGTCGGCGTTCTTCTGGTCCTCCTCGGTCTGCTGCTCTTCCCGGTGAACCAGGGGTTGATCCCGTTCTCCCCGGATGGTCAGCTCGGCCTGCTGCTCGTCATCATGGCCATCCAGATGCTGGCCCTGGGAGAGACCCCGGTAGGCCAGTACAGGCGCTCGTGGCTCCTGATCGGCATCGGGATCGTCTTTGCCGCTCTGGGGATCTTCTCCTGCATCGTTCCGGGCATCCTGACCGACGTAATCCGGGTGCTCCTGGCGTTCTTGAACATAGCCGGGGGAGCGATACTCCTCGGGAAGCGGTTCCTCCCGATGCTGCAGGGCACCGGGAGCGCCGCCGAACTGGCTCACCTTCCGCCCATCTACAAACGGCTCCTCGGTACCCTGACGGTCTTGAACGTCGTGGCGATCGCGTTCGGCATCAGCATGCTTCTGCCGGGCCTCGTTCCGGGCATGGTCATCGCAGGGATCGTCGTGATCAACGGCCTGCTCCTCCTCTCCCTGGCATCCATTCTTGTAAAGATCGGGTAACCCGGGATCCCGCCATCCTTTTTCATGCTTCCCAATCGCCGTTTCCCACCGGAATGCAGTCCGGGTGCCGGCTTTATGCTCCCGGTGGGCATCTTGGTGACCGGAAAGGAATCAGAAGGCATATAATGGTACGCAGTGTACGCTGAATCATCCGGAATCATCAAATAGGGTCCGACATCGAAGGTGAAGGCCTCGCGCGGAGCTACGGGAGATTCTGATGTTGTTCAGAGCGATTTGATTGCCCCCATTCAGACTGAGAGGATTGAGAGGATCATGACCACACTCGAACGTTCCCTGAAAGGAACCCCGGTAAGATCGGATATCGGGAGAACGAAGACCGATTCCGATGGATCTCCTGTCTGCGGCACAAGGATGGATGCCTTACGGGCCTATGCCGGTGTTCCCGGACTGCTCCGGAAGGTCATCGATGAGAACGACGGTGACGCCTGGGCAGAAATTACGGGGAAGATCGACTACATCTACACGCATATCGGTTATGCCCTGCGCGCTCTCGACCGGGAGACCGGTTTTATCGGCGAGGTGCAGTCTCAGGTGCGATCCGGCAAGAAACTGCTCTTCAAGCCCAACCTGGTCGGACCGCAGGTTATAGATCCCGTGACACACGGCGAAGACCTTGGCGCTCCAATCTGCACCGACTGGTCGGTGATGGCCGCCCTGATGCGGTGGTTTCACGACAACCTCGATATCGACTACCACCAGATGGCGCTTGGGGAAGCCTCCACGTCTTCGCTCCTCCTGGAGAGCGTTTTTGGCCGGCAGGCCGGGCGGAGCATCACCTCGGAGGCGATCTTCGAGGGGCGAAGCGGGGATTTCTACGGCGGGTGGGGATTCTACTTCGTTCGCCGCTACCTCGCAGAGCGCCACTCCCCTTCCCACACCGACAACCCCATGAGGGGGTATGAAGAGAGCGTGGCCGGCAGGTACTTCCCGCCGGGCAGGGCGGGGGACCGGTTGATGGTCTACGACCTGAACAAGCTGTGCGACGATCTGTCACGGGGAAGGACGGTTCCGGTTCCCGGCGGGGCGAACTTCCAGGAGATCACCCTGCACAAAGCGATCGTGGGCGGCGACCCCCGTGACGCCGACGATCGCGGGGACTATCCCGGCTGCGTCCTGGTCAACGTCCCGAAGATGAAGATCCACGCGCAGGATCTCATCACCAACGCGGTGAAGAACCTGGGCATCGGCCTCTACCCGACGCAATGCCCCGCATACACGGGAGAGACTTCGTGGAAATACGCGCTGCCCTCCTCTGCAACGCCGAGCTACAAGGCGAAACTGCCGCATATGCCCTGGGTCGCCGAGGTGGATACCGCCTCCAACCTGCCGGTGAAGGATGAGAACGGAGATTACGTCGTGACGAAGACCATGGGGATGCCGGGGACCCAGGCAGACGTCATCAGGGCCGTGCAGAACCAGCAGGTCTTCATGGTGCACGTCTCCGATGCGATCGACATGATCAACCTCAACCACAACCCCGAAGGCATCGCCGTCAGGATTCCCGAAGGATACATCTGGTCGTCTCTGGATTGCGTTGCACTGGATCATCTCTGCGCACGGTACTGTTTCAAGACCGTCCCCATGGCCGAAGGGCTCAAACTCAAGGAGGAGAACGGCTGGGCCACGGAGTTCGTCCGTCATGTCCCGGTAGCAAAGGTCGAAGGGCGAAATATCGTGACCGCAGAAGGGCTCGACTCGCCTCTCTTCAGGTATAACCTCTACCGGTACGCCGAAGAACGGGGGGTGGGCCGGCAACAGTACTACGTCACTGGGTGGGACGGCATCACCGGGACGCCGCTCGCATCTCTCCTCGGGCATCCTGGGAGGATTGAGGATGCGGCCTTCGTCGAACTCATGACGAAGACGATGTACTACAACCCGACATGCATGCTGTGGGACATGCAGAAGACGCTCCTCTGCTACGCAGAGGCGCACGATCGCCTGACCGGCTCCTCGATCCTTGAACAGTTCATGGAGGGGTTCGACGAGAACCGCGATGGCATCATCGATTACGACGAGAACGGACAGAAAGGGTTCTGGACACTGGGGTTCAGCATCCTGTCGCATGCGCTGGATCTCGAGATGACCGGAGACTATGGTATGCTCGAGGGGAGATTCTACCAGGTAGCAAACCTCTCCCTGAAGCATACCGATAGAGACTGGAATCCGCAAGGCCACGATTTCGCCCGTGAGTACATGCTGGTGTGGATCGCGACGCAGGCCTACGATATGTCGAAGGCCGAGACGGTGAGTGACGACCCCTTTGTGCCGGGGATGCAGTGGGGAGGGGGCATGTGGCCGAGCTGGGATCTCGCGGCATGGCACCTGCTGTCCGGGCTCGTGTACGGTGGAACGTCTCCGGACCAGGTCGGTCCTGGTTCCCTCTACGGGACGGCGTTCAGGTACGCCGATAAGACCCTGCATAACGGTGCATATACCGGAAGCGTCGATCAGGGGGTCTCTGATCCCCGCGCCGTCGCCACATATTTCAGGGCTGTTTCAAACGGAGCGGATCCCCTGGACTTCATTCTCTATGTGCCGGCGGGGTTCGGGAGTCTCGCGGGTACGAAGATCCCCAACGTGGAGGAGACGAACGATCCGGGCAGGATATTCACGGCCCATTTTGCCGGGGGGCAGGAGATCTGGTGAGGAGGAAATGGTGCAGGCGGTCATACAACCGCCAACCCCGGTAGACCTCCTGCAGGTAGTATACTGTTGCGGTGAAGAGTACCGGCTGTTGCAAGAGCCCCGGATCCATGGCATGGTTGCCTGAGAGATCCTACCGGGAGTGCAGGGGTTACTCCGCGTGAAAGGTCGGCGCCTGCTCTTCCCCGGGGAACATCGGGCATTCGGTGACGCAGCGGCTGCACCGGATCGTTGCCGCCCGGGCGACCAGGGGCGCAAGCGGGGCCGCACTTCTGAGGAGGAACTGCCGCCGGAGCAGCCATTTTGCGGCCGGGACAACCGGGGGTGGAACCCATGCACGCACGTTCCGGCACCGGAACGCATCGACACCGGCCGGCCCCAGCGCCCCGGCCGGGCATGCCCGGATGCAGGCCCCGCACCCGGTGCAGACCGGTGCAGCGGCGGCAGTCTTGCCGGAGGCTGGCTCTCCCGTCACGACACCGGCAAGCAGCAGCCGCGGGCCGAACCGGCGATGGAGGAGGAGGGTGTTCTTCCCGATATCCCCGAGCCCCGCGGCCGCCGCTATCTGTTTCAAGCGGACGATACCCTGCACTTTTTCGTCGACGACCCGCACGGGGAAGTAGAGCGGGATGACGCGGGCCGGTATATGCTCTGCGTCGAGGCAGCCGGCAAGCCGGCTGGCGGTCTCGTCCAGGCTTGCCGCAATCCGGAGCATCTCACGGGTCTTCTCTCTTTCCGGCATCCGGTAGACCGGGGCCGGGACTTCCTTCCCGAAGACGATCACGGACCGGGCGGCCGGGAGGAACTCCCGCACCGATGCCCTGTCCGCGTCGGTGAGATCCTCGATGCCGACCCGGGAGCTGACGTCGACTCCTTCGTGCGCAAAGAACGCCTCGATATCCATTCCGGCACTTCCTGGAGTGCATGGGCGCGAACGCCTTATCAAGGTATTGGTGAGGCGTTCCCGCCCCGGATAGTCATCAAGACCCTGGAGAAGAAGGGGTCTGGGCTGGACCGGGTGAAGATTACCGGGCAGTTACCAAAAAATACTTCCCGGTCCGGTCACCGCAGCCTTCGGGGCGACCACCCGGGAAACCCCCGGTGTAGCGCACCGAGGAACGACTTACGCGTGCTCGAACCCTCTTCCTGATTCACTGATGCAGCTACCTGCGGGATGATGGTTCCGGATGAGGTTTGACCGGCGGGAAGGGCTCACAACCCCTTGCACTTCGCCAGCTCCTCCTCAAGCTTCGCGACGATCTCCGGGTCCTGGAACAACGCCAGTACCTCAGCCTTCATCTCATCCGGAACCGCGGGCGGGGAGACGAGCCGGATCATATCGTCGGTATCGGGCAGGCCCGCGAGGAGCAGGCCCTGCCTCCGGGCATCGATGTAGCCGGTAGACTCTAGAAATCCGATCCCTATCCTCTCTCCGTCAGCAGACTCGATGGTGACGGCGCCCTCGGAGTACTCGGAACCCGCGGCAAAGAACCCCTGCTGCCCGGTCGTTACGATAGGCACCATCACAAAGTGCCGTTTCTTGGCTGGAACGGCATCCTCGTATACCGTCACCTCCACGCGGTTCGGGTACCAGGTGTTGGTGGCCAGGTACGGGCCGTCCGCCACCGCGCTCCGGATCCAGTCGGTCACCCGGATCTCGGCGGTGATCGATTCATACTCTCCGTTCTGCCGGATGTACGATCCTTTGGCACCTGCAGCCATCGTCGGCGGTTTTGCTCCGGTCTGTGAATAGAACGCCCGGTTATCGTTGGTGTGGAGCGCGGAGAGGGCGATCTCAGTATCGTCGTCAAACTGGATCGCCATCCAGTCCCACCCCCCGGGGCCCTGCTCGTGGAGGTGCCCGACTGCACGCAGTAGATCGCTCCGGGGGCTTCCCGGGGGCATGAAGCCCGTGCCCCACTGGTGATCGTACCAGAACTTTCCGCCGGTGAGCGGGACCCGGGTGCCGTCGATGGAGAGCCAGCTCTCGCCGGGTCGTATCCGGAGGTTCGTGACCGAGTAGTAGAGCGTGCCGACACCGCCGCAACTGGGTGCCAGGCCTCCATCCCCGTTCAGAATGTAGCCTTTGGTCTGGTGAAGGGTGAGATCAATGGCGATCTCCACGGGGGCGTCTTCCCGTTCATCGATACCCCGGGCTCTCAGGCGGACGGGGAAGAGGGAGTCATCGGCAAGAGAGGTCATCGTGTTCTTGCCGACGGCATACTCGTACGGGTTCTCCGAGAACCGGATGAGGCCGGTGGTGCCCGCGACAAGAACGGGCCTCGGTCGATGATGCCGGTCGTTTGCCGGAGTTACGGCCAGGTGGATCTCGACGATCTGGTTCTCTATGTCGCTCAGGCCCTCGTCCCGGGCCATCTCCGGGGGGAGGAGAGAGTAACTCCAGAGCATGAACTGGATGCCGAACTCCCGGCCACCTGCGTCGGACGCCGTTCCCACGAAAAAGTGCCATCCGACCTGATACTCGAACTGCGGCCTGTCGTCGCAGGGGAACGTGAACGTGATCTCCTGGGGCAGCTCCTGGTATCCCCGTGCGCTATCCAGGCCAAGGAGGTTTGTCATGGCATAGGCCTGGTGTGCCGAGAGATCACGAGCATGGTTGCAGAAAGTAGTGTACCGTTCGGTGTAATCGGGGGTGAACCGTTCGGGATTGGCCAGCAGATCGGCAAGACGCCGCCGCATCAGATCCCCGAATCGATGGTTTTTCGTGCCGCAGAGGCTGCTCATGACATCCGGCGGGATCGATTCTGGTGCGTATCCGCTCATCCAGAGCGCACGAGCAACGTTCTCTTTCGTTCCGGGGTCGAGATCCTCCGTTTCATCACCGATGTTCTTCACATGTTTTTATGTAATCCTCTCTGCATTTATATCAGCTCATATTCTTTTACCGGCTCCCCCGGGGTGGGTATGAATTCCAGCCGGGAACTGTACGCTCTCCCGGTTATGCCGGCCCGTCACGGGCAGGCGAAACCCTGCAGGCGATCGCCCTCAACCGTGAGGAGGTCTGCTGCCCGGGGCCGCTCGTTCGTCGTCTACAGAGGCGGCCGGCCCCAGATCTCGGTACCCGTGATGAGAGGGCCCGGCGGCCCCGGGTTCTCCGGAGCCACCACGATCCGGCTTTTGGAGGGGAACCTGTTTTGGTGGTATGCATACCGCCGTAAATCGGTAGAGACAAATGCCGGTGGTTCAACAAAGCGGAGGCGACGCTGACGATCACCATCGAGAATAACAGGATTGCTCCGGTCATTAGCAATACTGCCGGATGTAGGCGTAGGCTCGATCGAAGAGTTCCTGGTCGGTGTGGAGTTTGTACTTGAGGAGAGTGCGCCGGAGTTCCTTCTGGACCAGCCGCTCGCCCTGCGAGGTATGCTGCCAGTCGGGGAAACGCACTTTCTTCGCGATATCGTCGATGTCGGTCACGATCCGCTCGACAATGATGTAGGTGGCTTTGTTCTTTGCCTCATTGAAGAGCTCGGTGAGGGCTTCCCTGGCCCGGTCGCGCTCCTCCTCCGGGTCGGTCTCCCGTTCGGCCTCGACGACGTCTTTTGCCACCTCGAGGATGGCTTTGAGGAACTCCAGGCTGGTGAGGAAACCCTGCTCGTGGCGATCTCTCACCTTTTCGAGCCGTTCGCCCAGCGCGATGAATGCCGGGTTTGCCGCATGCCTGCGCAGCCGGGCGATGAGCTTGATCTCGATCTCGCGGGCTTTCTTCTCCGGATCGGCGTCGCCCGGGACCCCGGCGAGCACCTGCGCGTCCAGCACCAGCGTCTCGACATCGTCCCGCACTGACTGGACGTGGACGTTTTTGTTGATCAAATCGACGGTCTTTGCGCCGAGGGCGTGCCAGAGCAGCCTCCCGTGGCCGCTTGGGGGCCTGACGGATTCGTAGACCTGCGTGATCCACCGGAAGTCGTTCTCGTACGGCCCGAGCACGGGGTCCGGCGAGAGTGCCTCCCAGATGGTGCCGAGCACGGAGTACTCCGCCGCAAACCCATCGCGTGCCTCGTTGTCGGGCAGACATTGCTGCGCTTCCATGAGCCCTTCGTAGCCGCCCCTTGTCCGATCCACCCCGGGGAAGAAGGTGAGGCACTTCTGCACCCGGATCGGGAGCTCCCTTCGCAGGTCGTCGATGTTTGTGATCACCTGCTACACGGCTTTCTCGTCGAAGTCGAGCGCATGAGCCACGTCATCGAAGATGCCGATATAGTCCACACGATGAGGCCGTGAGTCTTCTTCTGGCCGAAGGTGCGATTCGTCCGGCAGATGGCCTGCAGGAGGTTATGGTCCTTCATCGGTTTGTCGAGATACATCGCCTGGTAGGCCTCGTCGATCGCCGCCCGGTCGATCTGTAACTTCACTTCGGGGGTCTCGAAGTGCAGCGGCAGGGTGGCCCGGTCGCGGATGGACTCCTGGAACGAGTAACGGCTCATGTAGCCCTTCTCGTCTTCATCGGCGCCGAATGCCCAGAACGTGTTCCTGTCGGCCCGGTTGATGGGCGTCCCGGTGAGGCCGAAGAGGAACGCGTTCGGCAGCGCCTCGCGCATCTTACGGCCGAGATCTCCCTCCTGGGTGCGGTGCGCCTCATCGACCAGAACAATGATGTTCGAGCGTTCGTTCAGGTCTCCGTCGGCTTCGGCGAACTTGTGGATGATGGTGATGAGCACTTTCCGGACGTCCTGTGCGAGGAGGGTCTGGAGTTCCTGCCGGGTGGCGACGCTGACCATGTTCGGGACGTCTGCGGCGTTGAAGGTGGCGGTGATCTGGGTGTCGAGGTCGATGCGATCGACGACGATCATCACCGTGGGGTTGCCGAGTCCCGGGTGCAGGCGGAGTTTCTGCGCGGCAAAGACCATGAGGAGCGATTTGCCGCTGCCCTGGAAGTGCCAGATGAGCCCTTTCTTCGGGTAGCCCCTGACGACCCGGTCCACGATCTGGTTGGCGGTGACGAACTGCTGGTAGCGGGCGATGATCTTGATGCGGCGGTGCTTCTTGTCGGTGGCAAAGAGGGTGTAGTACTGCAGGAGGTCGAGCACAACCTCGGGCTGAAGCATGCTCTCGACCGACCGGCTCACGTCGGCAAGCGTCCCCTCCGGTTCGTTCTCCTCCGTCCGCCACGGGCCCCAGAGGTCGATGGGCATCCTGATGGAGCCGTAGCGGTAGACCCTCCCCTCGGTGGCGAAGGAGAAGACGTTCGGCACGAAGATTGCCGGCACCTGCTTCTCG
>MPOY01000266.1 GCA_001896715.1 Methanoculleus sp. EBM-46 | reverse complement strand
AGCCCGGCGACGATGTCGGGGTTGCCGCAGGCCATGCCGATCCGCCACCCGGTCATGTTGTAGGTCTTGGAGAGGGAGTGCATCTCGATACCGACATCCATCGCGCCGTCGACCTCGAGGAACGAGGGCGCCTTGTAGCCGTCGAAGGTGATCTCGGAGTAGGCGTTGTCGTGGACGACGATGATGTCGTGCTCCCGCGCGAACTCGACGACCTCTTCGAAGAACGAGAGGGGCGCCGTCGCCGCGGTGGGGTTGTTTGGGTAGTTGATGAAGAGCAGTTTCGCCTGCTTCACGACATCGGCGGGGATATCATCGAGGACCGGGAGGAAGTCGTTTTCGGCCCGTATGGGGAGCTCGTGGACTTTACCCTCGGCAAAGAGGGTGGATGTCTTGTAGACCGGGTAGCCGGGGTCGGCGGCAAGGACGACCTCGCCCGGGTTGACGAAAGCCTCGGCGATGTGCGCGATGCCTTCCTTTGACCCGATGAGGGCGAGCACCTCCTTCTTCTGGTCCAGGTCGACACCGAACCTGCCCCGGTACCATTCGGCCACCGCCTCGCGGTAGGCGGGCATACCGGCGTAGGAGGGGTAGTGGTGGTTTTTTGGGTCGCGCGCCGCGGTGCAGAGCGCTTCCACGATGTGCGGGGGTGTGGGGAGGTCGGGGTCACCGACGCCGAGGTCGATGACGTCGACTCCCTGGCGCTGTTTTGCCTCTTTCATATCGTCGATGCGGGCAAAGAGGTAGGGGGGGAGGTGGTCCATGCGTCTTGCGTACATTACCAGATCTTACGCACGGAACCCTATGTAATTATCCGCGACCGGGCCTCCCCGTGGCTCCCGGCCGGCAACGCTGATACGCTTCCAGCGCGTACGCTGTACCTGGACATGAACGACCAGGCAGAGCGCCCCGTGTACATGGATCACGCGGCGACGACATGCATGAAGCCCGAGGTCCTCGCGGCGATGGCCCCGTACTTCTCGGAGCACTTCGGCAACCCCTCATCCCTCTACCGGTTCTCCCGCGGGTCCCGCGAGGGCGTGGAGGGGGCGAGGGGAGAGGTGGCGAAGGCTCTCGGGGCAAAGCCCGAGGAAGTCTTCTTCACCGCCGGCGGCACGGAATCCGACAACTGGGCGATCAAGGGGGTGGCCGCCGCCGCAAAGAAGAAGGGCGGCCATATCGTCACCTCCGCGGTCGAGCACCACGCCGTCCTCCATACCTGCGAGTGGCTCGCGAAGCAGGGGTTCTCGGTCACCTACCTCCCGGTCGACGGGTACGGCCGGGTGGACCCTGGCGACGTCGAGAACGCGATCACCGACCGGACGGTCCTCGTCTCGGTGATGACGGCAAACAACGAGATCGGGACGGTCCAGCCGATCGGGGAGATCGGCCGGATAGCGCACGACCACGGCGTCCTCTTTCATACCGACGCCGTCCAGGCTATCGGGGCGGTCCCGATCGACGTGGCTGCTATGGAGATCGACCTCCTCTCGCTCTCCGGGCACAAGTTCTACGGCCCGAAGGGGACCGGGGCGCTCTACATACGGCAGGGAACCCGTATCGAGAGCCTGATCCACGGGGGAGGGCAGGAGAGGGGCCGGCGGGCCGGGACCGAGAACGTTCCCGGGATCGTCGGGCTCGGGCGCGCGATCGAGGTTGCGACCGCCGATATCGAGGGGCACAACCGCCGGATCGCCGCGATGCGGGACCGGCTGATCCGCGGGGTCCTCGATACCATCCCGGATACCCGGCTGAACGGCCACCCGGTCGAACGGCTCGCGAACAATGCGAACTTCAGTTTCCGCTACGTCGAGGGGGAGTCTATCCTGCTCCTGCTCGACGCCCACGGTATATGCGCATCGACCGGGAGCGCCTGCTCGTCGGGGTCGCCTGAGCCCTCGCACGTCCTGCTCGCGACGGGGCTT
>MPOY01000082.1 GCA_001896715.1 Methanoculleus sp. EBM-46 | reverse complement strand
CCAATTATACATGCACTTACAGATTCAAATGGGCAAGATTCAGGGGCAGTTCCCAGCAACCAGCTGACTTTATTCGATTAACGTTGGGACAGTAGTGATGTATTTTAATAAGTGATTTTAAAGCATGGAGAAATGCTGTATATAACTCAAAAGATTCAATATGTTGTCAAAATGAATAATGATTGAAATGATAAGAGGCAGCGATGGCAACGAGGACGATTGCCCAGGGATTTGATGCATTTCAGAGTCGCATAACTCCAAGTGACTATGAATCGGGAAAAGCAGCATCTCATAAGGCGGCGATCACGAGCCGGCTGAAAGCTTATCATGACTTGAGACAACTTTTCTACTCAGGATCTGCCAAAAATGGTACAAGTATTTCAAAGCATAGCGATGTGGATTTTTTTGCCTGGATTCCAACTAGTAAACTTAGAAATAATTCGGCTACCTCATTACGGGAAATTAAGGAATGCTTGCAGGTCAGATTCCCACATACCTCCGTCTATGTGGATTCGCCCGCAGTTGTGCTCGATTTTGGCAGCGCGGATTGGGATAAAGCCGAGGTCATTCCTGCTGATTATGTTGGGAAAAAAAACGAGAAGAACGTATATGATATTCCAAATGGTTCCGGGGGCTGGATGCGATCCAGCCCATCATCACATACATCATATGTCAGAAATGAAAACACAAGACTGAGTAAGAAACTCAAACCACTTATTCGTTTTCTAAAGGCCTGGAAATACTTTTGTAATGTCCCGATATCATCGTTTTATCTTGAATTGCGGGCTACGAAATGGATGGAAAACGAAAGTAAGATTGTCTACGATATTGACCTTTGTACAATTCTGAAGAAGCTTTATTCCTGTTCTCTTGCGTCAATGCAGGATCCAAAAGGGATCTCTGGTTACGTCTATGCTTGTACAACCGAAGCAAAGAAAAATGAGGCTCTCTCGAAGCTCTACACGGCTAAAACGCGGGCAGAAAAAGCACGCGAGGCTGAGAAAGCAGGAAGAACTATCGTGGCATTTGAATGTTGGAACAAGCTGTTCGCAGGCAAATTCCCCAGCTATTACTGTTAAGTTGATGTTCTTGCACGACACCAGTTACTTGATGGAGGGTTAGATATTAAAAAATGATTGAGCAAAAAATGGAACGAGTTGATGGCCTAGAACGTTACTATAAACCAATTGAAAGCGCCGAAAAATATGCTTCTGCCCTGTTCTGGGCATCGGCGGTTCTGTCTGTTGTTGTTCTGTATTCTCAATCAATACCTTGGGAATCATTTCGAGACGCCACCACGATCTTGTTTACTATAAGCGTAGTCCTCCATTTAATCTTGACGCTCTTTGTTAAATTTCATCTCGTTCCCATTGCAGAAGGAAAGCGGAGGAAACAACTTCTCTCCAATGCCTTTGGTGTACCACTCATACCTGAGCAGACTCAAGCCTATTACAATAATCCGCTTGGCCCATCCATCCAGAAACTGGGGGCTAATATCTTGGAGAATTCTTTTTTTGCGAAGGCAGTCTGCGGGAAAATGGTCGTTCGAGAGCGAGTCAAAGTCTTGACCTACTTTACGCTTTGGCTGTTTGCCATCTACTGGCGAACTACTCCTCTTGATTTATTGATTATTATTACACAAACGGTTTTTTCAGGAGAAATCATCACGAGATTGATATGCCTCGAAATGCTCCGCTACAGAAACGAGGATCTATACGAAGAACTGTATAATGAATTCCTGCATAAGATCGATTTTCAGTCTCCTGCAGGCATCTCTTGCATACTTGATGCATTTGCAAGCTATGAAGCCGCCAAAGCGGCTGCTTCACTCAAGCAGTCTACCCGAGTATTCGATGATCTCAATCCGAGCCTCACTGAAGAGTGGAATGAAATATGTATTAAACTGGAAATGAGTAGCTGTATTCCCAATGAGAAGGCGAGAGGCGGAGCTTGAAATCGTTATAACATCAGAGCCATGCTGGGAAGAGAGGAAGGGATGATTATCCTTGAAGACAGGAAGTTGATTGAGGCCAAGTTTCACAACGAACAGGAGATAGAGGACCTCGTGATCGCGAATTCCGAGCACTTCTTCGGTCCATCTTCCGTTCTTATACCAAAGGCAAAAATCAGGACAAAGGATGGGTTCGGGACCATACCAGACGGATTTGCTGTCGATATAGCTTCTCGCGTCTGGTACGTGGTAGAAGTTGAGCTCGGTCACCACAGCGTATGGACTCATATCGCCCCCCAAGTAACAAAACAACTCCTGGCCGTGTCACGTCCTGAGACCCGTCAGCTTCTCACTGAACTCCTTGTGCAGATGGTCACCGATGATGGAGCCGTCAAGGAAAAGTTTGAGGATGAAGGGATCAAAGAGATTGATATCCGCAAGGTTCTTGGTGACATTTTCGAAAAACCACCCATAATCGGCATGCCAATCGATGCGGTTTCAAACGATCTTCGGGAATGGGCCGAGACCCTGAAGAATGATGTCCGACTCTGGATTGTGAAGAAATATGCTCAATTTGGTGCGCCTGAGATCATTGCATATGACATACCGGAAGAATACCGGCCGGTCTTGGACACGACAGACAGAAATGACCAACCAAAATCAGGGATAAGAACATACGATGTATCACTTGCCGACCTTGTGAATGCAGGACTCCTTGGGGAGGGCTCCGAGCTTACCCTCAGCTATAAGCCACGGGGCGGAAAGCGGAAAACATATAAAGGTGTTATAACATCAGACGGCAGTATCACCGTGCTGGGGCAGAATTACTCCAGCCTGTCTTACGCAGCACTCGCCTGCATTCAAGATGCCGGGAGTGAGAGAACAACAGTGAATGGCTGGATAAGTTGGAAAACTCAAGGCGGTAAAATTCTCTCAGATATCAGATCTGAATACCTGGAAAACAAAGAAAGGGAAGCGGAACAACTGGATGGAGAGGATGGCTGACCATCGTTGTTCATATCATGAGAACATTTTTGCGAATACAATACGTCTGGGAGCAATTCAAAGGACCTGGCGGGATAAAAGTTCGAAGACTCTAAGCCGGATCTTGAACTGATGTGTTGAGATGATCACCGATTATCACGCCAAATTATTTGCTCATGAGTTATTGAGGCGATGCCCGTCAGACAGCGTGGAGCGATTCACTGCTGCCCTGATGGACTCTCAGGTGGATCTGAATCCTCATCAGGTAGATGCAGCATTATTTGCGTTTAGATCACCCCTGTCGAAAGGGGCTGTGCTCGCAGATGAAGTAGGTCTCGGCAAAACCATCGAAGCCGGAATAGTCTTGGCCCAGAAGTGGGCGGAGAGAAAGCGTAAGATCCTGATCATATTGCCCTCAAGCCTCCGCAAGCAGTGGCACCAGGAATTGCTGGAAAAATTTTACCTGCCATCGGAGATTATCGAGGCCCAGAATTTTAACAAGGCCATCAAAGATGGAAGGCGCAACCCATTTGATCGTAAAGAGATCATGATCTGCTCCTATAATTTTGCCAGAAACAAATCGGATTTTATTCGGGCAATCAAGTGGGATCTGGTAGTGATCGATGAGGCTCACCGGCTGCGCAACGTCTACAAGTCGAGCAATAAAATTGCCCGTGAATTGAGAGCTGTCTTGGAACATGCACCCAAGCTCCTGTTAACCGCTACTCCTCTGCAGAACTCGTTGCTGGAGCTCTACGGGCTGGTCAGCTTTATCGATGAGCATACTTTCGGCGACCTGAAAAGTTATCGCCATCAGTTCGCACGTCTCTCAACGGAAGATACCTTTGATGATCTGAAGCAAAGACTGAAGCCTATCTGTAAGCGCACCCTCCGGCGACAAGTCCTTGAATACATCAGGTATACAGAACGCAAAGCCTATACTCAGGAATTCGTTCCCTCCAAGGACGAAGAGGCATTGTATCAAATGGTATCGGATTATCTTTGCCGACCGAACCTCCAGGCGCTTCCGGAGAGCCAGCGAACATTGATGACTCTTGTATTGCGTAAGATGCTCTCATCTTCGACATTCGCCATTGCAGGAGCACTGGAAGCGCTGGCCCACAAACTTGAGAGAAGGCTCAAGGAAGATGACAAGCTCTCCCAGGCAGAGAGAAACCTGGAAGACGACCTTGAAATCTATGACGAGCTTGCTGATGAGCTGGACGTAAGCGATGAAGAGCAGCCTGATCCCCTGAGCCCATACGAGCGTGGCGTCATAGAAGACGAGATGAGTGAGCTGCACAGCTTTTTCGAGCTTGCAATGACGATCACCCATAATGCCAAAGGCGAAGCCCTTCTTCATGCCTTGCGAGTTGGATTTTCCATGGCCGGTGAACTGGGCGGGGCTGAAAAAGCGATTATATTCACAGAATCCCGCCGTACTCAGAACTACCTTGTCCGTCTGCTTTCAGACAGAGGCTACGGCGACGATATCGTGATATTCAATGGGTCTAATAGCGATGAAAGGTCTCGTGAGATCTATAACGAGTGGAGGGGCAGGCACGAGGGGACTGACAAAGTAACCGGTTCCCGTTCGGCGGATACACGGGCTGCGCTGGTCGATTACTTTAAGGAGAAAGCAAAGATCATGGTGGCCACGGAGGCTGCAGCGGAAGGGATCAACCTGCAGTTCTGCTCCCTGGTGGTCAATTATGATCTTCCCTGGAATCCTCAGAGAATAGAGCAGAGAATCGGCCGCTGCCATCGGTATGGTCAGAAGCACGATGTAGTTGTGATTAACTTCTTGAACAAGAACAATGCTGCAGATCAGCGTGTGTATCAGCTGCTTTCAGAGAAATTCAGACTTTTCAGCGGCGTCTTCGGGGCAAGTGACGAGGTGCTTGGCATTATTGAGTCGGGGGTAGATTTTGAAAAACGGATTGCTGATATCTATCAGACCTGCAGAACTCCTGAAGAGATCCAGGCATCATTTGATGCCCTGCAGGCTGAACTGAGTGCAGAAATTGATGAAAACATGAGATCCACCCGCAGGAAACTGCTGGAGAATTTTGACGCAGAGGTTGCTGAGAAGCTGAATGTCTACAATACCGAGATACAAACATCGGTGAATCGTTATGAGGCCCTGCTCTGGGAAACAACTCGGCACATGCTCGATGGGCAGGCAAACTTTGATGAAGTGACACTATCCTTCAGGCTTGCCCACGCACCCATACAAGGTGTTCCAACCGGAACCTACTCGCTCAAGCGTCAGGATGGACGCCACCACCATTACCGGCTTCAATCACCCTTGGCACAATGGATCTTACAGCAGGCAGCCACAAGAGACCTTGCCCATGCGGAGCTGCTGTTCAATCTCTCAGGCAGCGGCAGAAAGATATCCCTGCTGGAGCTTCTCAAGGGGAAAGGGGGCGTGCTCACCGTCCGATGTTTGAGAGTAAAAGCTTTTGAACACGAGGATCATATCATCGTCGCCGGAATCACCGACGATGGGAAGGAACTGGATGCCGATCAGGCCCTTCGGCTGTTCAATCTTCCTGCACAGGTGGAATACCGCCCCCAAGAGCGTTCCGGGAAACTGGCGGAGGTGTATGAACGAACGAAGAATGACCTGCTGGGAGGCATATCTGAACGCAATGCCGCCTTTTTTGAAGAAGAGATGGACAAGCTCAACCGCTGGGCAGAGGATAAGCGCAAATCCCTGAAGGCAAAACTCAAGGATTATGACGACCAGGTTGCATTGCTGAAAAAACAGGCCAGATCAGCACCCAACCTGCCTGAAAAGCTCTCGATACAGAAGAAGCTCCGCACCCTCGATACAAAGCGAGACGAGGCATGGAGACAGTATGATGAGGCAGCCAGAAACATCGAGAGGCAAAAAGATGCCCTGATAGACCGTATCGAGGCCCGAATGCACCAGGAGATTGAAGAGGAAACCCTTTTCACGGTACAGTGGAGACTGATATGACAAGCTCCCGACATAACTTGTCCAATAAGATCAATGATGATCAGCTCACGCTGCTCCGCTCGCAGAGCGATTCTGTAAGGCTTGAAATCGAGTCTGGAAAGGAGTTCCTCCGGCTTGCTCAGAAGGAGGCGGAAAATCTTTTCCAGCCCGAGAGCGGCAAGGCCTGCAGGGCCAGGTATTGCGGCTTTATAAAAAAGGCGGGGTGTACCTTCCAGGGGTGGCAATGATGAAGAAGGAGATATTCGTATGAGCAGCAAGGATACGCCTGAAACCATGGATCTGCGGTCCATGGATATCAAAGCAGAAAACAGGGGAAGGCTGAAGGCTCTTTTCCCGGCGGTTTTCACCGAGACCGCCAATGAAAAAGGTGAGCCGGTCGAAGCAATCGACTTCGAGAAGCTCAAGGCCGAGCTGGGAACATTCAGCGAAGTGTTCGAAGCAAGGCGCGAGCGATACGGAATGGACTGGCCTGGAAAAAAGGACTGCATGAAGCTCATCCAGCAGCCCTCCGTAGCCACGCTGAAACCCTGTCGTGATGAATCGGTGGACTTCGACACCACGGAAAACCTCTTCATCGAGGGTGACAACCTTGAAGTGCTCAAGCTCCTGCAGAAGTCCTATTACGGTAAGGTCAAGATGATCTACATCGATCCGCCGTACAACACCGGCAAGGAGTTCATCTACCCGGACAAGTACTCCGAAACCCTGGAAACCTATTTGGCCTATGCCGGCCTCGTGGATGATGAGGGGAAGAAGTTCTCCACGAACACGCCGAATGAAGGCCGGTTTCATACCAGGTGGCTCAACATGATGTATCCCCGGCTCTATCTGGCTCGGAGCCTCCTGCGAGAAGACGGGGTGATCTTTATCTCCATTGATGACAACGAGTTAAATAATCTACGGAAGATGTGTGATGAGATATTTGGGGAGGAAAATTTTATAGCGCAAATAACTTGGGAAAAGACGCGGAAAAACGATGCTAAATTATTTAGTATTGGGCACGAATATATTGTCATTTATGCAAGAAACCATGGATATCTAAAAGAAACTGGGACCATATGGCGTGAACAAAAGCCTGGAGCGAAAGAAATAATAGTAAAATATTCGGAACTAAAAGCTAAATATGATAAACAGTACGATAAAATAGAGGAGGGACTAAGAGAATGGTATAATAGTTTACCTGACCGGCATCCATCAAAGAAATTGAATAGATATAAGCATGTAGATAAGTGGGGACCATGGCGTGATCGAGATATTTCATGGCCTGGCGGTGGCGGACCTCGTTATGATGTGATTCATCCTAAGACAGGAAAACCATGTGCTGTACCTGAAAGAGGCTGGGGATTCTCAACTCCTGAATCCATGCAAAAGCAAATCGATTTGGGTTTAGTTGTCTTTCGTGAAGATCATACAAAACCTCCAATTAGGAAAGCCCACTTAGTACCCATTCTGGAAGAACTTGATGATGAAAGGTTTGATGGGATGGATGTTAATATAGATGAGGACGTATCTGAAGATGAGGAAAACGTTGGTCTTCAGGTCATGCCATCTGTTTTATATAAGCAAGCACAAGTCTCAATAAAATATCTCCGCAAATTAATGGGTAACAAAGTTTTCGATAATCCCAAAGACCATGAGATACTTGCACGGATTATTAAATATTGCACATCTGATGGTGACATTGTTCTAGATTTCTTTGCAGGAAGTTGCCCGATAGCTGAGGCAGTATTTGATCTAAATTATGAAAATACAGCTAAGCGCAAGTTTATTCTTGTCCAACTACCCGAACCCACTCCAGAGAAATCTATAGCAAAACAAGCAGGCTTTTGTACGATATCGGATTTAGGGAAAGAACGTACTCGGAGAGCAATAAAGAAAATAGAAAAAGTACTGGAAGATGAGCTGCAAGCACAAAAAGGTATTTTGCCAGAAATGGCAGAAGATTTGCCAGTCCTCGATCTCGGCTTTAAGGTTTTCAAGCTCGATCGCTCCAATTTCAAGATCTGGGACGGCTCCAAGCCGGATGCGCCTGAGGAGGAGTTGATCCGGCAGCTCACCCTGCACATCGACCACATCGACCCCCACGCTTCTCAGGAGGACATCCTCTACGAGCTGCTCCTGAAGGCCGGGTTCGTGCTGACGGAGAAGGTACAGAAACTCGAAATGGCAGGGAAGACCGTTTACTCAGCAGCCGAAGGCGCTCTTCTTATCTGTCTCGAAGACAAGATCACCCCTGAGCTGGTCGATGCCGTGGCTGCAGCGGAACCCATGCAGTTTCTTTGCCTCGACAAAGGCTTCCAGGGTAATGACCAGCTCAAGGCAAATGCCGTCCAGACCTTCAATGCACTCAACCAGGGCAGGGACAAGACCGAACAGATTGTGTTCCGGACGGTGTGATGCAGAGGAATGGCATGAGCATCTTGAAGATATTTGTCAGCTCAGTCCAGAAGGAACTGGAGAACGAGCGTATCGCTGTTACGGAACTGGTTTCTTCAGATCCTTTTCTCAACCGGAATATCACCCCCATCTTGTTCGAGCAGCTTCCCGCATCAGCCAAATCAGCCGAGGTTACCTATCTTGAGGCCTTACACTCCTGCAACCTGTACATCGGCATCATCGGTTTTCAGTACGGCCGAAAAGGTCCGGACGGATTGTCCGCAACACACCGTGAATATCTTGAGGCAAAAAGATTAGGGCTCCCCACCTACTTCTTCATCAAAGGCGACAACAGCCAAGATACGAGACGCGATGCCGACTTGAGCGCACTTTTCAGGACTATTCAGGATGAACAGCATGGGCATGTGTATAAGCGGTTCACTCATTATCAAAGTCTTAAGGAAGGTGTTCGATCCGTATTGCTGCAGGAACTTCAAGCCCGGGGTGTCAGCCCGAGCTCCGAAGAACGGCAGATAGCCGAACAGACCATAGCCCAGACCTCTGATTTTGATTCCGGCATCGTCGAGAGGGTGGATGAAACCCACCTGGACAATGCATTGTGCCGGGAATATGTCTCAGCCATTACCGGCATTGCCGAAAAAGATCTTGACAGAGAACACGTGCATAAGACGCTCGTGAACCGTGGTATGCTCTGGAAGAATGGTGAGGCAGGGAGCTTCCATCCCACGGCGGCAGGACTTCTCCTTCTGGGAAGTCATCCCGATGAGGTCTTCCCGCAGGCCCGTATTGCGGCGAACGCGTACGGAGGCAGGGAACGAGGCGACCCGATTGATAGGGACGACATTCGCGAGCCCTTGCCCCGAGCAATAGAGCGCACATTCCAATTCCTCAAGCGCAACATGCGGCATACCACGCGAATCGAGGGATTCTCCAAAGTCGAAATCAATGAATACCCCTATGCAGCCTTGCGAGAAGCAGTGGTGAATGCGGTGGCTCATAGGGATTATTATTTGAGCGGCTCAGCTATCCGTGTCGAAAAATATGCCGACCGTATTGAAATAATAAGCCCGGGTCTTCCTCCGGAACCCATTACCCTGGAAAAGATCGAGCGGCTGGATTATATCGCCTGCTCACGAAACCCCAACATTGCAAGAGGGCTTTCTTATTTTGAGCGGATTGAAGAACAGGGCGATGGATTACGGCGCATCGTGAAAGAGTCCATCTCCTTGGGTCTGCCTCGCCCGCAGTTTCAGTTCCGGGATGGTCATTTCAAGATTATCTTCCTCGGGCCTGGCGATGATATGCTGAAACTCAAGATCCAAAGTTCCCGTGCTGTTTTCAAAATCGATCACGATCAACTTGCCGAGTTGAGCGAGACGCAGAGATCGATCATTCAAGTCCTACTTCTTGAAAAAGAAGCGAGGGTCCCCATGCTGTCCGAGCGGCTGAAAATATCAGAACAAGCCGTTCGAAAGGCGTTGAAACCACTCAAGGAGAAAGGGCTCATACGGCAGGGCGGGAAAGCACGGGAAACATTCTATGAGCTGAACGAACGAGGAGAGTCATGAACTATCCGCAACCATCCGCAACCACATCCGGCAGTATCCGCAACCTCGGTATTGCCGTTGATAGGGTGCGGTATACAAACCTCCGCACATTGCACGGAGAATCGATCGTTCCTGAAAAACTCCGCCCAGTGGAGATGCTCTCAGGCAGGAAGGTATCTGAATGAAGCTCAAATTCGATTCGAACCTTGAATACCAGAAGGAGGCCATAAGGGCTGTTACGGATTTATTTGAGGGCCTGCCGCCGAAACAGAGCGCCTTTGAAGTGAGATTCACAGATTTCTTCATGACATCGGAACAGACCGATTTGGGTGTTGCGAATCAACTGGGAATACACCCCGAACAGATGCTGAAGAATCTCCATACCGTTCAGGAGCGCAATCTCATCCCGAAGTCCAGATTTCTTGTGGAAAGAGACGACCCGTACTGCTTCCCGAATTTCTCGGTTGAGATGGAGACGGGAACCGGCAAAACCTATGTCTATCTGCGAACCATCTTCGAGCTGAACCGCATGTACGGTTTCAGGAAGTTCATCATCGTCGTCCCGTCGGTTGCAATCCGTGAGGGCGTCCTCTCCTCCATCTCTCTCATGAGAGAGCATTTCAAGGGGCTCTATGACAACGTCCCCTTTGACCATTTCGTGTACAACTCATCGGATCTCTCCAAGGTAAGGCAGTTCGCGGTGAGCAACGAGATCCAGATCATGATCATCAATATCCAGGCCTTTCAAAAGGATGCAGGCGATATCGAAGACTACGCGAAGCTGACTGACGAAAAGCGCAAAAAACTGAATGTCATCCATCAGGAACAGGACAGGATGTCGGGGCGAAGGCCTATCGAATATGTCCAGGCGACCAACCCCATCGTCATCATTGACGAACCCCAGAGCGTGGACAACACCCCAAAGGCGAAAAGAGCAATCAAGACTCTGAATCCGCTCCTGTGCCTTCGTTACTCCGCTACCCATATCAATCCCTACAACCTGCTCTACCAGCTTGATCCCATCCGGGCTTACGATATGCGACTCGTGAAACAGATAGAAGTTGCCTCCATCAGATCTGAAGAGAACTTCAACGAGACATTTATCCGCATCGATTTCATCGGCTATGCAAAAGACGCGAAGACTCCTCATGCCAAGGCCACGATCCATGAAGATACTAAGACAGGGCCAAAAGAGAAGAAGCTAACCCTCAGGCAGGGGACCGATGTGAGCCAGCAGACCAATCGGCATGGCTATGACGGATATATTGTCACCAATATCTGCGCGGAGCCGGGCCTGGAACACGTCGAGTTTGCCAATGGAAAGATGCTCGAACTGAACCAGGCCCAGGGCGGCATGGGTGATGAGGTCCTCAAGGCCCAGATCAGACAGGCCGTGGAGGAGCATTTCAAGAAGGAACGAAGGTTCAAAGACAAGGGGATCAAGGTCTTGAGCCTGTTTTTCATAGACAGGGTATCCAACTATCGCTTCTACGATGAGGATGGGAAGCCCCGGAAAGGCAAGCTTGCCAAGTGGTTTGAAGAGGCCTTCGACGAAGTCTCCCGAAAATCCTTCTACAAGGGGCTGCTCCCCTTCCCCGTGGACGAGCTTCATGACGGCTATTTCTCTGCTGACAAGAAAAAGGGCGAGGTCGTGGCTTTGAAGGATACAAGCGGATCGACAAAAGCGGATGATGAGGTCTATCGCCTGATCATGAGAGACAAAGAGCGGCTGCTCTCCCCTGATGAACCTCTCCGGTTTATCTTCAGCCATTCGGCCCTGAAAGAAGGGTGGGATAATCCGAATGTCTTTCAGATATGCTCGCTCCGTGAGATGGGTACCGAACGTGAGCGGAGGCAGACCCTTGGCCGGGGCTTGAGGCTTCCGGTGAACCAGGATGGTGAGCGCATCTATGACGATACCATCAATAAGCTGACCGTTATTGCCGGCGAAACCTTTGAAGACTATGCAAAAGGGCTTCAGGCAGACATTGAAAATGATGTCGGTGGCGGATTCAAGTTCGGACGGCTGGAAAAGGTTGCCTTTGCCCGTTTGATCGATGACGCTACAGGTGAGCCTATCGGCCAGGAAGCCTCGGCAGCCATATGGCAGTCACTCGTTGACAAAGGCTATCTGGATCAGCTCGGAGACATTACGGAGAAATTCGTGCCGGAGAAGGATGGCTTTATCCTGGATCTGCCTTCAGATATGGAGCACCTGCGGGCAGCAATAACGGATGAGATGAGGCGCTATATCTTCAAGAACCGTGTTGTGAACGCCAGGGACCGTCGTGAGCTGAAGTATAATAAGCGTGTCGAGCTGAATGAAGATTTCAAGGCTCTCTGGCAGAAGATCAGCAAGAAGACCCGCTACTCCGTAGAATTTGAGACTGCCAGGCTCATTGAATCGGCGGCCCAGAAGATCCAGGGGATGGAGAAGATTCATCCTGTAAGCATTCTCATTGACAAGACAGAGGTGGATCTGACTCAAGCAGGGGTAGAAGCAGGCATGGTGCGTGAAAGCCGTGTGGAATATGCCCCCGCTCCCAGATTCCTCCCGGATATCCTGGCTTATCTCCAGAGGGAGACCGAACTGACCAGGGGCACCCTTGTGGAGATCTTGAAGGCCTCAGGTCGGGTCAAGGAGTTTTCAATAAACCCGCAGGCATTCATGACCGAGACAGCCAAGCTTATCAATCGTGCCCTGCATGAAATGGTGATTGATGGCATCAAGTATGAACTTGTCGAAGGCCAGGTGTATGAAATGAGGCTCTTTGAGGAAGGAGAGGTAGAGGAATATCTCAATCGTCTCTATGAAATCCAGAGCAGTGACGACAGGACCCCATATGATTACATTTCCTTTGATTCCCAAGTAGAGCGAGAGATTGCCGAGAAGCTTGATACCAACGAGAATGTCAAATTCTTCTGCAAGCTTCCACGCTGGTTTGTTGTTCCGACGCCCCTGGGTAATTACAATCCTGACTGGGCAGTAGTGACCGAAAATGACGAGAAGCTCTACTTGGTTCGGGAATCGAAAAGCACCCATGACCGTGACGAGAGGCGGAACATCGAGAACCAGAAGATTGATTGCGGCAAGGCCCATTTTGAAGCTCTCGGAGTTAACTTCAAGGTGGCTACGAGTATTCATGAGGTGTTGATGCAATAACGGGCAGCAACGTGATTCACAGGCGACGATGAGGCCTGGCGAAGAGAATCAAAACCAGGGTGATCTGCTAATCGTTTAATGGTATAAGGGAAATATGGTTTCTTATAGAACTATATAGTTAGGTTGTTTATTCCATAAGTTGCGATAGGCAAAAGAAATCATCAGTTCTGAACTTCCATATAACCTCACGGTATCTCTACGTTCAATAAGGTCAATGCATGAGTGTGTCATGACGGATATCTCTTATGAACAAGAGAAGCCCGTATGTATCGATATGATTAAAATCTTTACTCTATGACTGAAAAGTAATATTATATCCTAAAGTTATTGTTAAGAACCTTGATTGATGCCACACGGTCGTTGATATTCGCGATGGATAAAAGGGGGGACATACCGTTTGCAAATAACCCTCAACGGACGGAGTCTGCCTATCATTATAAAGTAGGTATGCTGAATATGTCTGTATTTGGTGTTATATAGGGAGGATATACAGAATAGATTCTGTATGTCCTCTTGTTAAGCCCATATTTTGATATGAAAATATATAGTCAATTTATAACTGAAATCACTACTGTCCCAACGTTTAGCAGATAAAAGACTGTACATCAAGGCATAGCGGTGTTTAGCGGGTAAAGATGGTTGAAATCGATTTGAAAATATAT
>MPOY01000491.1 GCA_001896715.1 Methanoculleus sp. EBM-46 | reverse complement strand
GTTTCCATCCCACTATGGTTCTCGCTCAACCCGGCAAGATAGAAATAAGCGCCGGATATGCAGGATTCTGTTTCCATCCCACTATGGTTCTCGCTCAACGAATCAGGTGGCGGCAACGTCGCCTGTGTTCATTGGAGTTTCCATCCCACTATGGTTCTCGCTCAACTAAGTTGCCTGTACTAGACACAGATGTTTTTGTGGATCGTTTCCATCCCACTATGGTTCTCGCTCAACAAACTGGCCGAACCGTCATCGGTCTTCACGTGGCTGTTGTTTCCATCCCACTATGGTTCTCGCTCAACTTGACGCAGGGTGGCGATGAAAATGCCGATGCCGAATCGTTTCCATCCCACTATGGTTCTCGCTCAACATGTGAAGATATCACACGCAAGACTCACGAAATTGCTGTTTCCATCCCACTATGGTTCTCGCTCAACGGAGGTGACAAAATGGCAGAAAAGAAGATTACCAGTTTCCATCCCACTATGGTTCTCGCTCAACCAGGATCTATCGCAGATACTGTGCGAGCAGATACGTTTCCATCCCACTATGGTTCTCGCTCAACTCTTCGATCGGGTGGGGATTGATAATCCCCTGCTGCTGTTTCCATCCCACTATGGTTCTCGCTCAACCTGGCCCTTTTTAGCTTTCGTAATCATACCCCTCATGTTTCCATCCCACTATGGTTCTCGCTCAACTTGAATCTAAAGCTTCTATGCTATTTTTAAGTAAGTGTTTCCATCCCACTATGGTTCTCGCTCAACCCACCAGTAGAAGAACCGCTTAATCTTTCGATAGTAGGTTTCCATCCCACTATGGTTCTCGCTCAACTCGCGTATTGCTGCCAGCTCATGCCCTCCGGTTTCTCGTTTCCATCCCACTATGGTTCTCGCTCAACGCTTTCATCCTCTTGAGCTGGTCGGGCGTGAATTCTTGTTTCCATCCCACTATGGTTCTCGCTCAACGGGTTCCCGGGTCCTTTTTTTATCTTATTTTTTAAACTGTTTCCATCCCACTATGGTTCTCGCTCAACTAAGAGAGAATTGGAATTATTGGAAGTGCGTAGTTTCCATCCCACTATGGTTCTCGCTCAACTTTATGAACTTTTGGAGACCATGAATTATGAACTCACAGTTTCCATCCCACTATGGTTCTCGCTCAGAAGAGCCGTCCTCCGTCCACCGTCCCAGATCATGGACCCGTCCTTCGTAAGAGCGGTTCCTCGTTCTTG
>MPOY01000218.1 GCA_001896715.1 Methanoculleus sp. EBM-46 | reverse complement strand
GAGACAGGGATTGCCTGAGAAGAAGGTGAGAGGAACGGCAAAGAAAAACAACCACGAGATCAGGGATCCGATCTACGCGTTCATCCACATAAATTCTAGCGAGAGAGAGGTCCTGAACTCTGCGCCGGTCCAGCGTCTCCGCCATATCCACCAACTTGCGTTGACCAGCCTGGTATATCCGGGTGCAACTCACAGGCGGTTTGAGCACTCGCTCGGTGTCATGGAACTGGCAACACGGATCTATAACGCCGTGCTGGAGAACGGCGGGATCGACATCTTGGGGATCGACCGTAGTAATTACGATGGGATGTACTATCGGCGTGTCCTGAGAATGGCTGCTCTTGTCCATGACATCGGTCATGCTCCTTTCTCCCATGCTTCAGAAGACCTCTTTCCCGGGGATTGTAACCACGAGGCGATGACCCTCCAGCTCATCGAGAGCGATGAGATGGAGAAGCTCTGGGCAATGTTGAAGATCCAGGCCGAGGATGTGGCAAAACTCGCACTGGGTCGGGATCACCCCAAAAAGAAGACTTTTTCCAATACCGAAGCAATACTCTCGGAGATCATCACAGGAAATGCGTTCGGTGCCGACCGAATGGACTATCTCCTGCGGGACTCACACCATACCGGGGTCGCATACGGCAGGTTCGATCACTATCGCTTGATAGAGACCCTTCGGATCCTTCCTAAGACTTATGAAGGCGGATCAAAGGAACCTGCCCTCGGTGTAGAGTCCGGGGGGCTTCAATCGGCAGAGGCACTCCTGCTGGCACGATACTTCATGTTCAGTCAGTTATACCTTCACCCCGTGCGGCGGATCTATGATATCCACCTGAAGGAATATCTTCAGGCGTGGCTCGAGGGGGGCCAGTTCCCTGGCGATGTCGCAGGGCAGCTCAACTTCACTGATAACGAGGTGATGGCCGGCATATGGAGAGCCAGCAGGGATCCGAGTCTCCCGGGTCATGATGCTGCAGAGAGGATCGTGATGCGAAACCATTACCGGGTGTTATATACGAGAAACCCGGACGATATCATGAAGTGCAGGGAGGTGGGGCTGGCAATCTATGCGGCCGCATGTGCCATGTTCGGAAAAGAGAATGTACGCCGCGATAGGCCGAAGGTATCTGCGAGTCAGGCAGCGTTCCCCGTTCTTGAACCGGATGAGAGGATCGTATCCTCCCTCCTGAAATCAGATGTACTCCGGCATATTCCCGAAGTTGCGGTGGATACGGTGTACATCCGTCCAGAGTTGCTCGATGCCGGAAGAGTATGGTTGAACGAAAATCGCGAAGATATTATCGAGTCGGGATCAGAACTTGAGGATACGATATGAAGCAGATACAGAGAGACGGACTGCTGTTTGAGCTCATCGATGAACTCACGAGTTACGGGAGCTGGTGCGGGGAGACGCATATCCAGAAGGCCACCTACTTCCTTGAAGCGATGATGGGGATACCCCTGGGGTTTCCCTATGTGCTGTACAAGCACGGCCCATTCTCCTTCGACCTCTCAGACGAACTGGCATCGATGCGGGCCGACGCCCTCCTGGAATGGGAGATCAAGCCCGAGCCATACGGGAATGCCCTCAAAACAACGAGCGTGAGCGCCAGGTTAAAGGCAAGGGTGCCCCGGACGCTCGCGAGGTACCGGCCTGCGATATCCTTTGTTGCCGAAAGATTCGGGACGCGCGGGGTGAAAGACCTCGAAAAGATCTCCACGGCCCTCTACGTGACAAAAGAGGCACCCGGCCGGGGGTGCGAGGCCAGGGCACGGCGGATCACTGAACTCAAACCTCACATCACCCTTGACGAAGCAAAAGAGGCGGTCAGCTTCGTTGACGAGATGTTTCGGGAAGCGGAGCCGGTGATCAGGGAGCTTGGGAGAGAGGAGACCTGAGACTCCGGAGTTTGCCGGCCATAGGTGTTCAGGGGGAGATGCATCGCCACTTTGCCGGGCGGCGATGGTATGGAGGATCTCCCACTTTGCGAACCCAGTAGCATCTCTCCTCGGACTTTCGAACCGGCCGGACACTCCGGCCCCGTTCAGAAAGCACTAATCAGGGGCACCGCCATAGATTCCTCATGCGCTCCATCGTCACCGGCGGGGCCGGCCTGGCTCGAACCTTGCAGATACCTTAACTCAACACCACGACGTCGTCATCATCGACAACCTCGCAACCGTGCCGGCCGGGTGAAGATCGACCATCCCCGGGTGACGTTCTTCGAGGGGAGCATCACCGACCTCGACCTCCTGATGGAGGTCTTCCCCGGCGCGGACGGTATCTTCCACCAGGCAGCCATCCCCTCCGTGTCCCGGTCGGTGAAGGACCCGCTCGCCTCGAACGAGGCAAACGTGACCGGCACCGTCAAGGTGCTCGTGGCGGCGAAGGACTGCGGGGTGCCCGCCGTCGTCGCCGCCTCATCCTCCTCGGTCTACGGCGACACCCCGGTCCTCTCTGGGTGAACGGGACGCGAAAGCTGCTTTACATTGGTGATAGCGGAGGATGCGGCCGCCACATGCCTGCTGTCCGCAATTG
>MPOY01000112.1 GCA_001896715.1 Methanoculleus sp. EBM-46 | reverse complement strand
GAGGTCTACAACCGGTTCGATGCCGGCATCGGCGTCCGGAAGGCGATCTACAAACCCCACGCCCAGGCCGTCCCCGACATCGTCATCAAAGATAAGGACCACTGCATCGAGTGCGGTCTCTGCTACGATGTCTGCGGGAGGGAAGCGATCCTCCACGAGGACGAGGAGCGGGTCGTCGATATCGAGGCGGCGAGCATCGTCGTTGCGACCGGTTATGCGACGTTTGATGCCGGGAAGAAGGCGCAGCTCCGCTACCTCCTCATCCCCGACGTCATCACGAGCCTTGAGTTCGAGCGGATGATCAACGCGAGCGGCCCGACGGGCGGCCGCTTAAAAAGGCTCTCGAACGGCAACGTCCCCCGGAGCATAGCGTTCGTCCAGTGTGTCGGCTCCCGCGACATCTCCGCCGGCCGCCCCTACTGCTCGGGAGTCTGCTGCATGTACGCGATGAAGAATGCCATGCTCATCCGCGAGAAGAACCCGGAGATCGAGGTGACCGTCTTCTACAACGACATCCGGGCATACGGCAAGGGCTACGAGGAGTACTACGAGCGGGCGAAGGACCTCGGGGTCCGGTTCATCCGCGGGTTCCCGGGCGAGGTGCTCGAGGGGAACGACTGCCTGATGATGACCGCAGAGAACACCGAGACCGGTGAAGTGGAGACGGTTCACCCCGACCTCGTGGTGCTCTCCGTCGGGCTTGAGCCTGCCCGGGGAGCGGAAGAGGTCGCCCGGATGCTCGGCATACCGCAGGACGAGTCCGGGTTCTTCGAGGTTGCCGACCAGAAACTCGGCCCCGTGCTCACGGTGAGACCCGGGATCTACGTGGCGGGGACGGCCACCGCGCCGCGGGATATACCCGACTCCGTCGCCATGGGCGAAGCGGCAGCGATGCGTGCCTACCTCGACGCGGTCAGGGCGGGATGAATATGCTGGAGTTGGACGACCTCTGCACCATCGCGTGGGAGGAGGAGACCGGAAGCATCATATACATCGACCAGACCCTCCTCCCCGGCAGGTGCGAGCAGATGCGGTGCACCACCGTTGAGGATCTCGCCCGGGCGATCCGGCGACTCGAGATCCGGGGAGCCCCGGCGCTCGGTATCGCCGGTGCGATGGGGGTGGCCCTCGCGGCCGCCCGGAGCACCGAGAGGAGCCTGGACCGGTTCCTCGCGGATGTCGGCCGGGCCGCCGACCTCCTCAGGGGCACACGCCCGACCGCGGTCAACCTCGCCTGGGGGATCGACCGCGTGATAAGGAAGATTGCGGTGGCTGCATCGGTCGACGAGGCGAAGACCGTTGCCGCCGCCGAGGCAAAGGCCGTTGCCGATGAGGACGAACTGGTCTGCCGGAGGCTCGGTGCGTTCGGCGAGGGCCTCTTACCCGACGACTGCACGGCCCTCACCCACTGCAACGCGGGCGCTCTCGCCTGCCGGTGCTGGGGGACGGCCCTCGGTGTGATCCGGTCGGCGGTCGCGGCCGGGAAGAACGTGCGGGTGATCGCCTGCGAGACCCGGCCGCTGAACCAGGGCTCCCGGCTCACCTGCTGGGAGCTCCTCCGCGATGGCATCGACGTGACCCTCATCCCCGACTCGTCGGCCGCATACCTGATGCGGAAGGGCAGGGTCGACCTCGTCATCGTCGGTGCGGACAGGATCACGCGGGACGCGGTCTTCAACAAGGTTGGAACCTACATGCATGCCGTCACCGCCCGCCACCACGGGATACCGTTCTACGTTGCGGCGCCCCTCTCCACGTTCGACCTCTCGCGGGTGGAGAGCGAGATCGTCGTCGAGGAGCGGGACCGCTCCGAACTCGCGTGCTCGGGGGACCGGCAACTTGCGCCCGACGGGGTGAACGTGCTCAACTACGCCTTCGATGCCACCCCACTCGACCTCGTCGACGCGATCGTCACCGAGATCGGGGTGCTCCGGCCGCCGTATGCCGAATCGTTCCGGCTTGCCGGGAGGAGGGAGGGAGTCCGGCCATGAGCATTCTCGACTCCGGGGCCTGGGTCGGTCTGATGACCCTCATCGGGGAGATTACGTTCTTCCTCATCCTCGGCATGGTGCTTGCGGCGGTCGCTCTCGCTATCATCGCCACCGCCTCGATCACCCGGGGGAAGTTCTACCTCCCCCGGATCCTTATACCCGGCATGGTCCTTCTCGAGGGGCTCGTGAAGGCGATCTGCAAACTTCTCGGCCTGGATGACAAGGACCTCATCACGTTCTTCATAACCCTTCGAAACACCATGAACACAAAGGCCTTCGCCGGGACGCCGGTGGAACAGCGGGCGGTCTTTCTGCCCCAGTGCCTGCGGTCGGCGGAGTGTCCCGCTCACCTGACGCCGGAGGGCCTCAAATGCAGGCACTGCGGCCGCTGCACGGTCGGAGAGAATGTAGCGTGGCTGGAAGGGATCGGGTATCGCGTCTTCATCGTCCCGGGTTCGACGTTCATCAAACGGATGGTCAAGAAGTATCGCCCGAAGGCGATCATCGGCGTCGGCTGCCTCATGGAGGTGAAGGATGGGATCGATATGTCCGACCGGATAGGGATCACCGCCATCGGCGTCGTGAACTTCAAGGATGGCTGCGTGGAGACGGTTGCCGACTGGGCCGGTGTGCGGGATGCCGCCCTGCTCGGTATCGAACCCCCATCAGGTGCCGTAGACTTTCACGGCCCTGCCGAATAACCGCTCGCTCGTGACCTTGCCGTAGACGTATATCGTCTCGGCGCTGTTGACGTCGCCGACCCTGACGCCGGGCCGTATGATGATGTTCCCGCCCGCCCGGATGGAGTGGAGGCAGGCGTTATCGCATACGGTGGCGTCTTTCTGGATTCGGAGCGGCCCTTTGATCTTCGCGTCATGACCGATGACGATACTCTCCGCCTCGACGTAGCCGCCTACCGTGGAGTAGGGTCCGAGTTCGAGGCAACCGGCAACGACCATGTTGCCCCAGATATGCGTCTCCGGGGGGGCGATGAAGTTCCCGTCTATCTTTACGTTTCCGTCAAAAAAGGAACCTCTCGGCGCTATGTAGGTGTTCCCATGCCGGTAAACTTTCATCGGTACTAACTCTGCCCCGGAATACATAAAATGATCAGTGGGATTTTCCGGTGCATCGTGGGGCGATATGGATAAATCTCGCCAGCCTATGTCACCGCAGCAACCGCAAAGACCGCGAGCGCTGCAAACATACCGGCCCGCAGGATCGATGTCGCCCTGGACTCCCTGACACAGTCCGGCGTCGTGCACCTGACCCCCCGGGCAGCCCCGGCGAGTATGATGATATCGACGACCGCGATGGCGGCAAGGTAGAAGGGGCCCCACCAGTCGCCGGAGGGGAGGAGACTTGCCAGCACGGCGCCGCAGGCGCAGGCGAACGCGAAGAGCCCCGTCCGCCGGATCCCGACGATCATGGGGAGGGTGCGTGCGCCCCCCGCGGCATCCCCATCCACGTCTTCCGCATCTTTGAGGATCTCCCGGGCAAGGGTTGCAAGAAACGCGATCGCCGCCAGAGATATATTCTGAATGAGTCCCTCGATGCCCGCAAAGGCACCGCCGAAGAGGAAGACGCTTGCCGTCAGGTAGGCGACGGCCACGTTGCCGATGCCCGGTGTCCGTTTCAGCCAGGCGGCGTACAGGATCAGGATCAGGGCGTTTGCCAGGGCGATCAGAAGGCAGAGCGCCGTCGTCAGGGTGGCGAGGGCGATGCCCCCGGCAAAGAGCGCTACCGCGTAGATCTTTGCGCCGGAAAGGCTGATCGCCCCGGAGGGTATCGGCCGGTCGGGACGGTTGATGCGATCGATATCGATGTCGTAGACATCGTTGATCACGTTCCCCGCGGCGGTGATGAGCGCGACGACCGCGGCAAGCAGGAGGGAGGGCAGGATGAGGGTTCCCGTGGCGACGAGGTAGCCGATGAGGGCGGTAAAACCGGCAACGACGGCGTTGTGCGGGCGGGTAATCCTGACGAAGGCAGAGACGCTCATGCTCAACGGATCAGGTTCTCGGGCGGAAGATAAATAACCAAATGGTCTTTTTCGGAGAAACGACGGGCTTGGGGGGATTCGGACCCCCGACATTCAGCTTAGGAGGCTGACGCCATATCCTGGCTAGGCCACAAGCCCATACACCGGAGTACCAGTGTTTCTCACAAGAAGGTATAAGGATATCGAGCATCCACCTTTTCCAGAAGTATGGATCTCGTTGAGGTTACGGAGGGAAGAACCCGGTTCTCTGTGCCGGAGCAGGATCCTCACCTCCAGTTCCCGCCGGGGAGCGGTCCGGTCTTTTATAACGCGCGTATGGAGATGAACCGGGATGCCACCGTCCTCCTGCTCTCCGTCCTGAGGCCGGAGAATTACCTCGACGCCATGGGGGCGTCCGGGGCCCGGGGGCTCCGGGTGGCCTGTGAGGTTGGTATTCCGGTGACGATCAACGACAGGAGCCAGCGGGCGGTCGACCTTGCCCGGCAGAACATCGAGGCCCTGGGCCTTGTCGCCGATGTCACCCGGCGCGACGCAAACGCGCTGATGAGCGAACGAAAGTTCGATGCCGTCGACCTCGACCCCTTCGG
>MPOY01000093.1 GCA_001896715.1 Methanoculleus sp. EBM-46 | reverse complement strand
CAGAATGCGAGGGATGGGATTCGAACCCACGGACCCCTGCGGGAGTGGATCTTAAGTCCACCGCCTTTGGCCGGGCTTGGCTACCCTCGCTCAAAAGATCCATTACCTATTACCCCCGGCAGATATTAAGCCCAGCGCCCGGCAAGATAAACCCGGGCAGCCCGACCCCGGCGGCACAACCCGGGCCGGGCCATACACCGCCCGGAGAGGCATCGTGATGAAAGACGAAGATCCTGCCGTGAAGACCGGCGTGCCCTACTGGCACGTCTGGACCGACGAGGACGGCGTGAGCCGCCAGGCCCGGCGCCGACTGACCGATTTCGCGTTTGCAAGCATATCGGAGGGCGCCGCGCCGTCCTGGATAAAGAGACTGAGCACCCCGGCCGCCCGCGTGGTCGTCCTGGTCCTCCCCGCGGGCTGGGTCGGCGAGTGGCACGAGAACCCCGAGCCGCAGTGGATCGTGCCCCTCTCGGGCCGCTGGTTCGTCGAGACCATGGACGGCGCCCGCGTGGAGATGGGGCCGGGCGACCTCTCGTTCGGAGGCGACCAGAACACCCGGCCCGACGCCCATGGGCGCCGGGGCCACCGGTCGGGGACCGTCGGCGATGAGCCGGCGGTCCTGATGCTCGTCCAGATGAAAGATGCCCCCGGCAGGCCCGGGTGAAAATAGTTCAGGCCGCAAGCCTGCGCACCACCCGGGCCAGCCGGCGCATCCCCTCCCCGATATCCTCCTCGCCCGCCGCCGAGAAGTTCAGGCGGATCGTATCCTCCCCGCCGCCGCCCACGTAGAACGGAACCCCGGGGAGGACCGCGACGCCCTCCCTGACGCCCTCGGAAAAGACCTCCGTCGACGAGACGCCTTCCGGCAGCGTCACCATCATGAACATCCCGCCCTCGGGGGTGGTGTGGGTCGTCCCCGGCGGCATAAGGTCGTCGAGGAGGTCGCAGATCAGGCGGCAGTGCCGCCCGTAGACCGCAGAGACCCGGGCAACGTGGGCGTCGAGGTCGTGCGTCGCAAGGTAGCGGTGGAGGATCGCCTGGCAGAGGAAGTTCGAGTGGAGGTCGGCGGCCTGCTTTGCGACGTTGAACTCGCGAAGTATCGGAGCCGGCGCGTATATCCAGCCTATCCGCATGCCCGGGGCGACAATCTTTGAGAACGACCCCGACATGACCGTCCGGTCCGGGAGGTAGCGCTTCACCGGCGGCCGCGGCCTCCCGTCAAAGAAGAGCTCCCCGAAAGCGTCGTCCTCGTAAAAGACCGTATCCGTCCCCTCGAGGATATCCGCGACGCCCCGCCGCGTATCGTCCGAATACGTCATCCCCGAAGGGTTCTGCGAGTTCGGTATCCCGTAGAAGAACTTCGGGGCGTGCTCCCGGACGAGCGACGCAAACCGGTCCAGGTCCGGCCCGTCATCGGTGAGCGGAACCGAACAAAACTCGGGCTCGTAGAGCGAGAAAGCCTCGATGGCACCGAGGTAGCCGGGCCGCTCCATGCCGACGGCATCCCCCGGGTCAAGAAAGATCTTGGCGATCAGGTCGAGGCACTGCTGCGAACCGTTCACGATCTGGATCTCTTCAGGCGTCGCCGGGAGGCCGAGCCGCGTCCGGTACCGGCCGGCGATGAACTCCCGGAGCGGCAGGTAGCCGTCCGTCGTCGTGTACTGGAGCGCCGTCCGCCCTTCATCGGTAAAGACATCGTGGGCCGCATTCCGGATCCCCTCGACGTCGATATAGGCCGAACCCGGCAGCCCCCCTGCAAACGATATCACGCCGGGGACCGCCGAGACCCGGAAGAGCTCATCGAGGAACGAATCCGGGACCCGTCCCATCCGGCCGGCAAAACGGTAAACCATACGATCATATTGGGCGCACCGGCAAAAAGATGCCGGCTTACTGCAACAGGAGATACGCAAAGACCGAGAGCAGGAACGCGAGCAGGAGTATGATGAGACTGATCGGGCCGATGAACGCGAGCATGGCGTTCACGGTGCTTGCCAGCTGCGAGACCCGCTGCGACCCGAAGACGACGACCCCCTCGCACGAAGCCGTCGCCGCCCCCACCCGGGCCGGGGCGATATCGGCAACCGCCTCCCTGACCGCCTGCTCGATATACGGGGCGATCGCATCGACCGGCACCACGTAGCCGACCGGGTTCTTCCCGCTGATGGTGTTCACCGTATGCGTATCGGTGGTCATGATCTCGGCCTCGTCCGCGTAGCCGAGCACCACCTCGAGCAGGCGCTCCCGGACACCCGGGGCCATGTTGTTCCCATCCACGAGGACATAGGCCGCCCGCTTCCCCCCGGCATCGGTCACGAGCGCCTGCACCCCGAGCGACCCGAACCCCTGTTCGCGGGTGAACGGGACACGGACGTGCGAGACACCGACCGCGAGCGGTTCTGCGGGCAGGTCACGTGCGGCGGAGAACCCCTCGCGGGCGGCATCGATGTACTCCATCGCAATCCGCGTCGCCGGGAGGACG
This sequence comes from Methanoculleus sp. EBM-46, assembly GCA_001896715.1. Taxonomy (GTDB): domain Archaea; phylum Halobacteriota; class Methanomicrobia; order Methanomicrobiales; family Methanoculleaceae; genus Methanoculleus. Next base: position 23,103 of record MPOY01000093.1, on the reverse strand, counting down.
GGGGAGCCCACGCTGGTCATGCAGTTGTGGGCATCCACGAACGCGACCTCCGAGAAGAAGCACCGCCCTTCGGCCATGATCACCATGCCGATCGAGTAGTCGAGGTCCTCCGTCCTCTCCGGCGACCGGGTGCTCACCATGAGGAGAGCATCCCCGAACCGCTGGCAGAGGATCGAGACCGACCCCGACGCGACCCGGACAGGGCGGCTCGCCGTATCGGCAAAAGAGATCCCCTCGCCGGACGCCTCGATGGCCCGGGCGATCGTCTCTATCTCGCTCTCCGAGACCAGGTTGAAGTCGTGGGTGGCGCACCCGTGGGCGACGAGGGTCTCCGCAGCAAACGTATCGTGGAGGACCCGGGGGAGGTTCCCGCCGCCGACGTCGCCCATCGGCCCGGGGTGAACGTTCGGGACCGTGAAGAGCACGTCCTCCCCACTATCGCGGGAGAAGAAGAGCGAAGCCTGCTGGACGCAGACCTCCTCGCCGATATCGCGGAAGAACGCCTCCATGCTCTTTGAGCCGTCGGTCAGGTGGGCGATGAAGGCGTTGAGGAAGTTGAGCCCGCTGACCTGGAACGCCCGTTTCAGCGGCCGCTCGATCAGCCCGATCAGGAGGACGAAGACCAGCCCGAAGACCACCTGGAGGAGGATGGCGTAGGGGACGAACCCGGGCGTGAATATCCAGGCACCGACCGCTATGCCGGTCACGCCCTGGAGGAGCGCCGGGGCGGCCATCCGGGTGATCCGGTAGTCGGCCACGGCGACGAGGACCAGCAGGCGGATGCCGGTGGCAAGCCCGAGGACGCCCGCGTAGAGCGCGGAAAAGAGTTCCCGCCCGAAGACCAGGACCGGCGAGAGGCTCAGTATCACCATGAGGACCGTGCAGGCAAGGGCAAGAAGGCCCGACCGGTTGTAGGTGATCTGACGGCCAAAGACCTCCACCAGCGGCACGGTCAGCAGGAAGGCGACCAGGGCCGGGAGCGCAAAGCCGAGCGTGCCGACCAGGAAGAACCCGTTGCCCACCCGGTATGCGGCTATATCGATGACGACCCCGAGCAGGATGATGAGCAGAAGCGACCGCGGCCAGGACGGAGCGGAGAAGAGGTAGCGGGTGAGCCGCTCGAAACGCACGTCTGGGCTGGACTCCATCAGATGCCCCCGGGAGCAGGAGCCGGCGATAAAGCGCCGGCATTCAGCGCAATGCACCCCATGATTCAGGGAGATATTTCGCCCGGCTCACCAAAGACCTTCCGATACCGGACAAGCATCCGCTCCCAGTCCGGAAGGTTTGTCTGGGTGCCCGGCCGCTCGACGACGAAGGACGAGACCACCGCTCCCGCGCGGCAGCAGTCGATCGGGGCGTAACCCCTCCGGTATGCCGTGAGGAACCCGGCCCGGTAACCGTCGCCGGCGCCGGTAGGGTCGACGGCATTCACCCTGACGGCCGGGACGTGGTGCTCCTCGCCGTCCATGCAGAGGACGCTCCCTTCCGCTCCCCGGGTCGTGACGACGATCGGGACCGAGGCGATGAGCGCCGGGCGTTCCAGCCCCAGCATATCGCACATCCTGTCCATCTCGTGGTTGTTCGAGAAGAGTATATCGATCTTCGCGAATATGATCTCGAGCTGGTCGGGGGTGTAGCGGAGGAGGTCCTGGCCCGGGTCGAACGATGCGAACCGGCTCTTTTCGGCCACCCGGACGTTGAAGTCGGGGTCGGCCGTCGCCATGTGGACGAAGTCGAGCGCCGGGGCCTCCGCCCGGGAGAACGCGGCGGACGCCCCCCACTCAAAGAAGGTCTCCTGGTCGCCGGCCTCGTCCGTGAAGACGTATGCGGTCGCCGTCCGGGCCTCCTTCACCAGGGTGAAGTCCTGCACGATACCGAGATCGCGCATCCAGCGGTCGTAGTCGCTCCCCGGAAAGTCGCCGCCGACCACCGACACCAGCCGGCACCGTTCCCCGAGCGTCGCGATACCGGCCGCGATGTTCGCCGCCCCGCCGCCGAAGTAGACCTGGTGGTCGACGATGTAGGTCGAGTTGTGCCGCCCGGGGAGGCCCGGGACAGAGAAGAGGTGGTCGATGGCGGTATGCCCGACGACGGCGATCACGCCTCCTGCACCTCCTGGACCTTTAAGGGCACGTCGCGCAGCGCCTTCCCGACGACCGATTTTGCGATCCGGGATGCGTGTTCGCCGGACTCCGCGCGGAAGACCTTCATCTGGAGAACGAGCCCCACGAGGGCGGTGTTCGCGACCACGAGCGCGCTGTTGAGTTCACCCTCGCAGTAGGGGCAGGCGATCATACCCGCCTCGATATCCACGAACTTCGCCGAGGGGTTGAGCCGTTTCCCCGCCTCGCTGATAGCGATGCTGACGGCGTCATCCATAGATTTGACATCCTTGATTATCCACGCTGATTCAAGCGTAACCAGATAGTCCGGCATGAGTCTCTCCTGTTGATAACCTACCACGTCTCGCGGTGCACGTGCTCCTCCACCGGCATCCGCTCCACGGGCCTGAGCGGCGGTATCCCTTTGCCGACCGCAAGAAGCGCAAGGGGGCGGATGTGCTCCGGGAGCCCGAGGGTCTCGCGGACGTCGTTCTCATCGAACGCTCCCGTCCAGCACGAGTGCAGGCCGCGGGCGTGGGCGGCGAGCATCATGTAGGTGCAGGCGATCGTGGCGTCCTCGAGCGCGTAGAGGATCCCCCGCTCCCCATACTGCGACATGGACCTGACGTAGTTTGCGCAGACCACAAAGATCGCCGGGGCTTCGCGGATATGCATCTGCTCGAGGGCCGCGACCGCAAGCCCTATCCGCAGATCCTCGTCGGTGACGACGACGACGTCCCAGGCCTCGCGGTTGCCGGCGCTCGGCGCCGTGCTCGCGCACGTGAGGATGTAGTCGATATCCTCCGGGTCGAGCGGTTCTCCGGTGTAGTCCCGGACCGACGACCGCGCCTTGAGGAGGCGGAGGAGATCAGAGGAGGTCATGCTCTTTGAGCGTATCCCACGCCGTCTGGGCGGCGGTCGTGACGGCGCTGACGGCTCGTGCCATCCGCTCCGACGCGGCGCCGAGCTCCATGCTCTCGGTCAGGCTGATCCCCTCGTTGAGGTGATCGATGGCTTTCCTGAACTCACGCTGTTCCGTGTCGCCGTATGCAAACTCAAGCTCCGAGCGGATAGACTGGAGCACCATCAGAAGCATCCGTTTTCCGCCGGGTTTCTCCTGGAGCGGAAACTGGATCAGGGCTGTCGTCAGCTGCGATCCGACGATCAGCTCGGACTTCGCCCGTTCGGCAAACTGGTAGGTCCTGACGGCGGTTTTGAGATCCATACCACATACTGGAACTCGCTACTATAAAAAGTATTGAAAGAGAAGAGAGGGAGAGCTTATCTCGATTTCTGCTTGGTCCCGAGAGCCGAAACCTTCGCGCGCCGGATGCTCCGGCGTACCCGCACGTCCATCGTGGGAGTGCCCCCGCCTCTGGCACCGCGTCCGCCACGGCCGCCGCGTCCACCGCGTCCACCACGCCGCTGGTCCTGTCCTTCTCTGCTTGCCCGCTTCCTGATATCCGCCAGAGGCTTGAACCGCTGGTTCGGGCCGGGTTTCTTTACTTCGCCTTCGCTTGCAGGGACGAGCCGTATCTGTCCCTTCACGCCCTTAACCTGGGCCCACTTTACGCTTCCTGTCTTTCCCATGGATAAAACTCCTTTACAATTATGAGCGGATCCGCTGATAAAAGTAACCCGGGGCCCTGCCGCAACAGGGCAGGACCCCGCCGCAGATCAGGAGAGGAGACGCTTGAGCTCGCGCCGGAGGGTCTCGCTGACGACCTTGCCGTCGACGCTCCCCCTGAGTTCCTGCATGACGACGCCCATAAGGGGGCCGAGCGCGCCCATGCCTTTTTCGCGGGCGAACGCCTCGCGTTCGGCCACAATCCGGCGCACGATCGACTCCACGTCCGCCTGCGAGACGGCGGGCGCCATCTTTGCGATGGCCGCATCCACGCGTTCGCGGGGTGTCCCGGCGCTCTCGTCCGCCGTCCGCGCGAGTTCGGCGAGGAGATCCGGTATCGCCTCCTTTGCGGCCCGGCCGGCCTCCACGGCGGAGAGGAGGGCGAGGATGTCGTCCTCGCTCACCCGGTCGATGGCGACGCCGCCGCGGGCAAGCTCGCGGCAGGTGGCAAGGAGCGTCCGGGCCGCGAGGGTGGGGCGGACGCCGGCGGCGACGGCCCTCTCGAAGAGCGGCAGCCGTTCGGAGAACGCCACCTGCCGGGCCAGCGCCCCGTCAAGCCCGAACTCCCGGACGAACCGCTCCGCCCGGTCGGTGAGGAGTTCGGGGACCCGGATGCCCTCCCAGAGGGCGCCGGAGAGCGCTATCGGGAAGACGTCGGTCTCGGGATACATCCGGGCGGCCCCGGGGAGGGGGCGCATGTAGGCGGAGCTCCCCTCCTCCAGCATCTTCCGGGTCTCTTCGGGGACGCCGGCGAGGGCCATGTCCGCGCGGATCATCACCTGTTCGGCAGCACACCCGGCCCGCTCCCGGCTCGCCGCAACGATGGCGACGCAGTCATCGTCGCCGGCGCCGACGAACTCGCGGAGGCGCGCCACCTCTTCGGCGGTGACGCCGTAGGCGGGGAGTTCGTCGGTGTGGAATATGCCGCCGACGCCGCACTTCTTCGCGTAGTCGGACATCTCGCTGCCGAGGCGGCGGCCGGGCTGGATCTCCCGCCCGACGAGCCCTGCAAACCCACAGAGCCGGATCGCGAGGATGGACTTCGCCTTCTTCAGTACGGCGGACTTCGTCCCGGCAAAGAGGGCCGTGACGTCGACGACGGTGCGGTCCACCCGGGCGCCGCGATCCCGGAGGGCGTCGCGGATGGCAAGGAGGCTTGTCTGCCGGTCGACCTCGCGCCTGACCACCTCGGCGATGAGGTCGAGTTCCTGGACGCCCTTGATCTCGACCCGTGCGCCGCCTGCTATGGAGACGTTGATGTCCTGGCGGATCGTCCCGAGGCCCCGCTTCACCCTGCCGGTCGACCGGAGCACCATACCGATATATGCGGCGACTTCCTGGACGGCCTCGGGTGTGCGCATGCAGGGGGCGGTGGTGATCTCGACGAGCGGTATGCCGAGACGGTCGAGGGAGAAGGTCTCGCCCTCCACCCGCTGCGCCGCCTCCTCCTCAAGGCAGATCGTCTCGATCCGGCACCCGTCGGGGAGGGTGCCGGAGAGAGCGACGAGCGCCGTCCGCTGGAACCCGCTGGTGTTCGATCCGTCGACGACGAGCTTTCTCATCGTGTGGATCTGTTCGACGGGGGTCATGCCGAGCATCTTCGCTATCGTGAGGCAGATGTCGAGCGCCTCGGGGTTCATCGGCGTCGGGGGCTCCTCGTCGTGGTCCACGAGGCAGACCGTGTCGTAGGTGTAGTAGCAGAACTTCCGGACGAGTTTCATCTCCTCTTCGGCCGCCCGGTCGATCTCCCCGAGTTCGCTCTCCGTCGCCCGGAGGTAGCGGTAGAACTCGCCCGTCCGGTCGGCAACATCCCGGAGGACGGTGGGGCACCGGCAGAAGAGTTTCTCGGCGGTGTCGAGCTGCTGGTGGATCTCGATGCCGGCCTTGAGGCCGAGGTCTTTGTAATCCATTCAAATCGACCTCCGCCGGATCTCGCCCGCGAGATCGGTCTGCATCAGCACGCCGGCCCGTTCGGGGTCGGGCTCGTTCCCGAGCACCCACATCAGTTTCACGAGCGCCACCTCGGGGAGCATATCCTCGCCCTCGATGACGCCGGCGCGGAGGAGGTCTCTTCCGGTGTTGTAGACCCGGTCGCAGACCCTCCCGTGCAGGCACTGCGACGTCATGACGACGGTCGTCCCGCCCTCGATCCTATCCCGGAGTTTCGGGATCCAGTCCGTCGCAACGTGCCCGAGTCCGGTCCCGACGATGACGAGGCCCGCGTAGCCCTCGAAGGCGTCGAGGATGCCGGGCGGCATGCCGGGGTAGAACTGGAGGAGGGCGCAGCGCTCCTCGAGTGTATCGTGGAGCCCGGGCTCCTCCGCCCCCCGGCGCACCGCCTCATCCGAGAGGGTGACCGCGAGCGAGGGGTAGTCGACGGAGCCGAGCGGGGCCATGCCCATGCTCTGGAAAGCGTCGCGCCGGGATGTGTGCATTTTGCGGACCCGCGTCGCCCGGTGGACGGCGCACCGGTCGTCGTTTGTCGTCGCGTGCATCACCACCGCCACCTCGCCGAGATCGCCGGCGGCGACAGCAGCGCTGCAGAGGGTGTTCATGGCGTTGTCGGAGCTCGGGCGGTCCGCCGACCGCTGCGACCCGACGAAGACGACCGGCACCGGCGTCCTGAGCATGAACCTGACCGCCGCGGCCGATGACGCCATCGTGTCGGTGCCGTGGGTGACGATGACGCCGGACGTGCCGTGCCGGATCTCGTCGTAGATCGCCCGGGCAAGGGCCTGCCAGATTGCGGGACGCATGTTCTCGGAGAGGATGCTTGCCACCTGGCGGTCGCGGTAGCGGGCGATATCCCCGAGTTCCGGGATCGACCGGAGTATGTCGTTTGCCGAGAACTGGCTCGTCACCGCCCCGGTCCGGTAGTCGATCCGGCTTGCGATCGTCCCGCCGGTGGATATGATGGAGAGTTCCGGGAGGGCGGGGTCCTGGATGACGATGCCGGCCCCGGCCGGCGGCTGCGGGGCTGCACGCCCGACCCGTTCAAGCTTCTCGGGGGATGCCCCGATGTTGTAGCCGCTGTCGAGCTTGATGACGGCCATGCCGTCCCGCTCGGCGATGTAGATGCCGGTGAGTGCGGTCCCGCCGTTGGCGTAGCGCACCCGGTCTCCGGCCTCGAGTGATTCCGTTATAGTATCAGCCTCCGTGATTCCGATATGAGATCTTCAAAAGCGCGAGAGAGCGTCGTATCCGTCTCCTCCGCCCATGCCCTGTCCCGGGCGAGGAGTTCTTCCTGCTCAGTAAGCTGCACCGCGACCGCCGCGGGCGCCGGGCCGCCGACGATCGTCCGCACCGCGACGGCGTGGCGCGGGTCAAGGGCGAGGGCGATCCGCTCCTCTGTCAGCCCGAGGTCGACGACCGATAGGCCGGCCGCTTCGCGGGCGGCTCCTTCGAGCGTCGCGATGTCGAGCGAACCGTGCCGGACCGCCCGCCCGACGATCCGGTGAGCGGTGCGGAAGGGAAGTCCGTACTCCCTGACGAGGACGTCGGCAAGTTCCGTCGCGGTCGAGAACCCTCTGCCCGCCTCGGCGGCCATCCGTTCGGTGTTGAAGGCCGCGGTGGCGATCATGCCGGACAGCAGGGGGATGCTCCGGCGAGCGGCCTCCACACCCCGCCAGAGGTGGGGAGTCAGTTCCTGGAGGTCGCGGTTGTAGCTCATGGGGAGACCCTTCACGATGGTGATCGCCGCGATAAGCGAACCGGCGGCCGACCCGGCCCTGGCCCGCATGATCTCCGCAACGTCGGGGTTCTTCTTCTGGGGCATGATCGAGGATGAGGAGCAGTAGGCGTCGTCGAGGTGGACGAACCCGACGAACGCGCTGCTCCAGATCACCAGTTCTTCGCAGAACCGGCTTGCCGTCGTCATCAGGGCCGCGATATCCCCGAGCACCTCGATTGCGAAGTCCCGGGCGGCGACCGCGTCCATGCTGTTTGGCGCCGGCCGGGAGAAGCCGAGGAGCCGGGCGGTGTAGTCGCGGTCGAGGGGGAAACCGGTCGAGGCGAACGCCGCCGAACCGAGGGGGGATACGTCCACCCGGGCGTAGGCCTCCCGGAGCCGGGCGGTATCGCGGGAGAAGGCCTGCTCGTAGGCGAGGAGGTGGTGGGCGAGCGTCGTGGGCTGGGCATGCTGCAGGTGGGTGAAGCCCGGCATCACCGTCTCCGTATGGGCGGCGGCAACGTCGAGGAGGGTCCGCCGGAGGCCGGCGAGCGATTGGACGAGGGCGATGAGTTCCTGCTTCAGGCGTATCCTGATACAGGTCGCGACCTCGTCGTTTCGGGACCGGCCCATGTGGAGGCGGCCGCCGAAGTCCTCCCCGGCCCGGCCGATGAGGTAGGCCTCTTTCCCGGCGTGGATGTCTTCGTAGTGCTCATCGAACGCCTCTTCCGGGAGGCCGTGGTCGTGGAGGTCGAGGAGCGCCGCCATCAGCGCACGGGCCGGGGCTTCGTCGATGATCCCCTGCCGCGAGAGGCCGAGGAGGTGCGCCATATCCACGAGGAGGTCCGCCTCCGCGATCCAGCGGTCGGCGGCCATCGAGGCGAGAAAATGCTCGAGGTCGGCCGAACGCTCGCCGGAAAGACGGCCCTGCCGAATCTGATCCGAACGCATGCTATCAACAGTCCTGTGTATCGTTTGGCCCCGGAAGAGATTAAAACCACGCCCGGGGTGGGGAACGGGCGGCGAGCCGGGGCTCACGCGGGAGGAGGATGCCGGCGGCTGCGGGTTGGCGGCAGAGGGCGGCGAGCCGGGTCCTGAAGGCGTGGGGGATAGACTGGAGAAGAGCCGGGCACGGCCGCCCACCAGATATATGCCCGGGGGCGGGGGAGGAGGCCGGAGGCGTGGGTGGGGTGGGGACGGCCGGCCTCGCCTTCGCGCTCTTTTGCGGAGGCGCCCCGCGCCATCTCTCGTCTCCGCGCACGGCGGCAGCGCCCCGGCCGGCCTCCTGCACCCCCACCTGATCATCCTTAAAGGATAATTCATACATTAAAATTAATACTGAAGTATAACAATAAACCGATTTTTCGGTAACGCTATATATCGCCAGCATGAAGATTACACACATAGGAGATACCTATGAGATCGATCACAGCAACTCTTCTGGTCGTGGCCATGGTCGCGGCGTTTGCGTGCATCGCCGGGTGCACGGGCACCGGCGCCGACGACATGACGCACCTGCGGATCGGCTACCAGCCGAGCACCCACCAGATCGCCCACTTCACCGCGATGGAGAAGGGATGGTGGCAGGAAGACCTCGCGCCCCTCGGCATCACAAAGGTGACCGACAACCAGTTCGGCACCGGCCCGCCCGAGATGCAGGCAATGCTTGCCGGAGAACTCGATATCGCCTACGTCGGCGCAGCACCGGTCGTATCCGCCCTGGCAAGCGGCCTTGACGCAAAGATCATCGCCGCAGTGCAGACTCAAGGATCCGACCTCATGCTCAGGAACGACATCGCATACGAGAGCCCTCAGGACCTCGTGGGCAAAGAGATCGCCACCTATCACCCGGGCTCGATCCAGGATACACTCCTCCGGACCTGGCTTGAGAAGAACGGTGTCGACCCCGCGAAGGTCATCATCAAACCCATGGACCCCGGTGCGGCCACCACCGCCATCGCTGCGGGCAAGGTCGACGGCGTCTTCCTGCCCGATCCCTACCCGGCGATCATCATAGCAGAGGGCACGGGGAGGACCATCGTGCAGTCCGGCGAGATGATGAAGGACCACGCCTGCTGCGTCCTCGTTGCAACCGGCTCCCTTATCCGCGAACACCCCGACATCGTCGAACAGATTGTCCGGACTCACATCAAGGCGACGGAGTACAACTTCGAGCACCAGGATGAGGCTGCAGAGCTCTACTCCGCGAAGACCGGACAGAACCTCGATACCGTGAAGGCATCCTTCAAGATCTGGGACGGCACCTGGACCGCCGACCCGCGGATCATCATACCGTCCACGATCGAGTACACAAACCTCCAGTACGAGCTTGGCTACATCAAGAAGCCCCTGACCCAGGATGACCTCTTCGATCTCTCGTTCTACGAGAAGGCCCGGGCATAACCCGGGACCAAACCCCACCATTTTCCCCCCAAAGTATCTTTTGCTGCGATGTCGATAAAGTACTGAAGAATATACCGGGAGGATCGATAGACAATTCCTCCCGGCAGGAATACCTTTGAGCAGCGGAATCGAGACATGAATCGACAGACACAGAAACGACTCCTTGGCATCACAGCGCTCGTCACCGTGGCCGTGATCTGGCAGATCATAGCCGAATACGTGGTAGGGCGATCGTTCATCCTCCCGAGCGTCACCGATGTCATCAGCGCATTCGTAGATCTCATCGGGTCCGGCACTCTCCTTACCGATATCACCGTAAGCCTTGAACACTTCGGGATCGGGCTCCTCGCGGCGTTCTTCCTCGGCGTCCCGATAGGGATACTGATGGGGTGGTTCCGAACGGCAGACTTCCTCCTTGACCCGATCATCGAGGTCTTCCGCCCCATTCCGCCGCTTGCCTGGATACCGTTCTCCATCATCTGGTTCGGACTCACCACCCAGGCAGCGGGCTTCATGATCTTCGTCGGAGCCTTCTTCCCCATCCTGACCGCGACATACACCGCGTTCCGGTCCATACCGAAGGTCTTTGTCGAAGCAGGCAAGGTGCTCGGGTGCAACACATCGTTTGAGCTGATCCGCCACGTCGCCCTCCCCGCCGCCATACCGGCGATCGCCTCCGGCATCAGGATAGCGATGGGCGTCGGGTGGATGTGCCTCGTAGGTGCCGAGATGTTCGGCGTATCAAATTACGGCCTCGGCTACCAGCTCTGGCACAACTACTACCTCCACCAGATGCCCAACGTCGTCGTCTATATGCTGATCCTGGGGTTCACGGGCCTCATCATCGACCGCATCTTCCGAAACTACGTGGATGGACGGCTCCTGCGGTGGCACGCAGGGGAGGTGGCTTAAATGGGCGACGTATCGATACGGGACCTCGGCAAGGCCTTCCCGAAGGAGGACGGCACCGTCACGCAGGCGCTCAAGGGCATCGACCTCGAGATCCGGGACGAAGAGTTCATCTGCCTGGTCGGGCCGTCGGGGTGCGGAAAGACGACGCTCTTACGGATCATAGCCGGGCTTGAGACCGCGACCACCGGAGAGGTGACCGTCGACGGCCGCGCCGTCACCGGCCCGGACCCGAAGCGGGGCATGGTCTTTCAGGAGTACTCCCTCTTCCCCTGGCGGCGGGTGATCGACAACGTCGCCTTCGGCCTCGAGATGAAAGGAGTCAAGAAAGAGGAGCGCCACAAGACGGCGGATTACTACATCGACATGGTCGGCCTCTCCCAGTTCCGGGATGCCTACCCCTACGAACTCTCCGGCGGTATGCGGCAGCGAGTCGCGATAGCACGAGCGCTCGCAAACGACCCCGACGTCCTCCTCATGGACGAACCGTTCGGGGCGCTCGATGCCCAGACCCGGAACCGGATGCAAAAAGAGCTCCTCTCTCTCCGGGACAAGACGAAACAGACGATCGTCTTCGTCACCCACAGCGTCGACGAGGCGGTCTACCTCGCCGACCGGATCATCGTCCTCTCGCCACGGCCGGCGACGGTCCGCGAGGATATCGCCATCCCCTGGCCACGGCCGCGGGACCGGACCAGTGCCGGGTTCGCCGAGGTCCGCCGGCGGGTGCTCGATATGATCAACGAGACGGGAAGCGTCCAGTAAGGTTTATTAGACAAAATCCCCATTTTATAAAGCACTCATAGATCGGCAGGAGTTTTTAACGATGGTACGAAAACCAGCGAAGATGTACAGGAATCTCGCAAAGAAAGCATATACACGCAGGGAATACATGGGCGGCGTGCCGGGCAGCAAGATCGTGCAGTTTGATATGGGCAACCTCACCCAGGACTTCCCGGTCGAACTCTCCATCGTCGTCGAAGAGACCTGCCAGATACGCCACACGGCCCTCGAGGCCGCCCGTATCGGCATCAACCGGCAGCTCTTGAAGGAGGTCGGGAGGGCAAACTATCACTTGAAGATACGGACCTTCCCCCACCACGTCCTCCGCGAGAACAAGCAGGCGACCGGCGCAGGAGCCGACCGTGTCTCCGAAGGCATGCGTCTTGCCTTCGGAAAGGCCGTCGGCACCGCGGCGCGGGTCCAGAGCGGCCAGAAAGTCTTCTCCGTCTGGACAACCCCCCAGTACGCCGAGAAGGCGAAGGTCTCTCTCAAACGCGGCATCTACAAGATACCGACCCCCGCACGGATCGTCGAAGAGCAGACCATGGAAGCGTAGGCCTGCACAACGCCCAATTCTTTTTTGCGCCGAACGGTTCGCAGAGGGCGGAACTGAGGCCGGCGGGAATAGAGTATTTATAGCCTCTTCCCACCAGTAATAATAATGACTCATCCGGCAGACCCGGCGCTCCTGCGCGCGCTCGCCATCGCCACCGAGAAGGCTCTTCTAGAGGCCGAGATCCGGCTCCCCACGGACGTCCTCGCGGCGCTCCGGAGGGCGGCCGCGGCCGAGAGGAACGAGGTCGCCCGGCAGGAATTCGCCCTTATCCTCGAGAACATCGCTCTCGCCGGAGAGCGGCAGGTGCCGATCTGCCAGGACACCGGCGTGCCGGTGGTCTACCTCACCCTCCCGCCCGACGTTCCGTTCACGCCCGACCTTTTCGCGGGAATCCGGGAAGGAGTGCGCCGGGCAACCACCGCGATCCCGCTCCGCCCGAACGTCGTCGATCCCCTGACCCGGGAGAACACCGGCGACAACACCGGGGCCGGCATGCCCGCGGTTCACGTCGTTTTCGGCGACCGGCTCACGGTGACGGTCCTCCCGAAGGGCGCGGGCTCTGAGAACGCATCCAGGATCGGGATGCTCCTCCCCTCGCAGGCAGCGGATATCCCCCGGTTCGTCGCGGAGACGATGCTCATCGCGGGCGGCAAACCCTGCCCGCCGGTCTTCCTCGGCGTCGGTATCGGCGGGACGTTTGACGGGGCCGCGGCGCTCGCAAAGGAGGCCCTCCTCCTCCCGGTCGACACCATGGACGACTACGAGCAGGAGATCTGCGACGCGGTCAACGCCCTCGGCATAGGGCCGATGGGTCTAGGGGGCGAGACGACGGCGCTTGCCGTGAAGGTGAAGCGCAGAGACTGCCACACCGCGTCCCTCCCGGTGGCGGTGAACGTCCAGTGCTGGGCATGCCGCCGGGCTACCGTGGAGGTGGAGCGGTGAACCTTACCACACCGCTCGGCGACGAGGTCCTCGACCTCCGGGCGGGCGACCGGGTCACCCTCACGGGAACGATCTACACCGCACGGGACGAGGCCCACCTCCGCATGATGGAAGAAGGCATCCCCTTCGACCCCGTGGGCGCCGCGGTCTACCACTGCGGCCCGGTGGTCCGGGACGGCCGTCTCGTCGTCGCCGGACCCACCACATCCGCGCGGATGAACGCTCTCACGGGGTTCCTCATCGACGCGGGCGTCCGCGCCCTCATCGGCAAGGGGGGAATGGGGCCGGAGGTGGTCGAGCAGCTCCGGGGGCGCGCCGTCTACCTCGCGTTCACGGGAGGCTGCGCAGCCCTCGCCGCCGCCCGGATGAGCCTCTCCGGCGTCTATTTTGAGGACCTCGGCATGGCCGAAGCGGTCTGGATCATCGAGGCGGATCACCTCCCGCTGACGGTCGGCATCGACGCCCGCGGCGGCGATCTCTTCAGTGCAGTACGCGAGAAAGCGAAAACACAATTTCACCAGCGCTTCAATATCAGGTAGGATGCCGTCTCATGAAACTTGTCATCGATGAAAGCCGCTGCAAGGGGTGCAACCTCTGCGTGCTGGTCTGCCCCTACGGGATCTTTCGAGAAGGGACGGAACTCAACAGCCGGGGGATCGTCTCCCCCGTCCTCGACCGCCCCGAGCGGTGCACGAACTGCCGGCTGCAGGCTCTCTACGGGCGGATGCTCTGCGGGATCTGCCACATGATCTGCCCCGACCAGGCCATCTCCTGGGTCGAGGAGAAGCCGTTTGAGCCGCACAGGGTGGAGGTGGAGTTTTGAGCAGGGTTGAGTTCATGCAGGGGAACGCCGCCTGCGCGGAGGGGGCGCTTGCTGCCGGGTGCCGGTTCTTCGGCGGCTACCCGATCACGCCCTCGACCGAGATCGCCGAAGCGATGGCCCGGCGGCTCCCGAAGGCCGGCGGGGTCTTCATATCCATGGAGGACGAACTCGCGAGCATCGCCGCGGTCATCGGCGCCGCCTGGACGGGCGTCCGGGCCATGACCGCGACGAGCGGCCCGGGGTTCTCTCTGATGATGGAGAACATAGGCTACGCGGCCATGACCGAGACGCCGTGCGTCATCGTCAACGTCCAGCGAGGCGGCCCGAGCACCGGCCAGCCGACGCGGGCGGCGCAGGGCGACATGCTCCAGTGCCGGTTCGGGTCGCACGGCGACTACAGCATCATAGCGCTCACGCCGAACTCCGTCCAGGAGACGTTCGACCTGACGGCGAAGGCGTTCGATCTCGCCGACCGGTTCAGGGTCCCCACCTTCCTGATGACCGACGAGATCGTCGGCCACATGCGGGAGCGGGTGACCATCCCCGATGCGGTCGATATCACCCGCTCCTCCCCGCTCGCGGAAGGCTCTCTACCGTTCGAGGCCGGCGACGACGGGATACCGGGGTTTGCACCCTTCGGCTCGGGGAGGGCGGTCCACGTGACCGGGCTCACCCACGACGAGCGCGGCTACCCGGACACGACCGATCCCGCGGCGCACGACCGACTGGTGAGGAGGCTCGTCGCGAAGGTCGAGTCGGCGCGGCGCGCTATCGCCGACTACGAGGTCACGAACCCCGACGCCGGGACGGTCTTCGTCACCTACGGCCCGCCGTCCCGGACGGTCGAACAGGTGATGCGCGATTACCCCGACGACGCCGTCGGCCACCTCCGGCTCAGGGTCGTCTGGCCGTTCCCGGAGTTCGCGCTCCACGAGTTCCCGAACGCAGAGACCTATATCGTGCCGGAGCTGAACATGGGCCAGGTGGTCCGGGAGGTCGAGCGCCACGTCGACCAACCGGTCGTCCCCCTCGGAAAGATCGGCGGCGAACTCCACACCCCCGCCGAACTCGTCCGGGCCCTGGAGGCGCACCGATGATCGCGCCCGACTGGCTCAGGGAGGACCGCCTGCCCCACATATACTGCACCGGGTGCGGCAACGGGACGGTCATCAACTGCACCCTCGCGGCGGTGGAGGAGATGGGCTGGAAACGGGACGAGACGGTCTTCGTCTCCGGTATCGGGTGCTCGTCCCGCGCCCCCGGCTACATACTCACCGACTCGCTGCACACCACCCACGGCCGGGCGCTCGCGTTCGCTACGGGTGTGAAGATGGCGCGGCCGGAGTTCAACGTCGTCGTCTTCACGGGCGACGGCGACCTTGCCGCCATCGGCGGCAACCACTTCATCCACGCCTGCCGCCGGAACGTGGACATGACGGTGGTCTGCATGAACAACCATATCTACGGCATGACCGGCGGCCAGGGGAGCCCGACCACCCCGCCGGGGGCCATATCGACGACGACGCCCTACGGCATGAGCGAACCGGCCTTCGATCTTGCGGAACTCGCGGTCGCCGCCGGCGCGAACTACGTCGCCCGCTGGACGTCCTATCACGTCAAAGAGCTCACGAAGGCCATCACCGCCGGCATGCGGACGCCGGGGTTTGCGTTCATCGAGGCAAGGACCCAGTGCCCGACGAACTACGGCCGCCACAACAAGCTCAGGACCGTCCCGGCCATGATCGAACACATCCGGAGCCACGCGATGCTCATCGAGAAGCGCGACCGCCTGGTCCGAGAGGGAAGACCGGTCCCGGAGGATATCTTCACCATCGGCGAACTCGTCCGGCGGAACCGGCCGGCGATGGGGGTGCGGCGATGAGGCACGAGGTCAGGTTCTCGGGATACGGCGGCCAGGGGATCATCCTCTCCGCGGTCATACTCGGGCGGGCGGCGGCGCTCTACGACGGGAAGCACGCCGTCCAGACACAGGTCTACGGCCCGGAGGCCCGGGGCGGGGCATCGATGGGACAGGTGGTGATCGACGATCGCCCGATCCTCTACCCCGAGGTGGCCGACCCCGACATATACGCCATCATGTCGCAGCAGGGGTTTGAGAAGTACGGGGTCAGGGCCCGGCCGGACGCGGTCATGCTCCTGGATACCGATCTCGTCCGGTCCCGCCCGGGATGCCGCTACTATGAGATACCGGCGACGGCGGAGGCAAAGACCGTCCTCGGCCGGGAGATCGTCGCAAACATCGTCATGATCGGCGCCCTCGTGACCTCGACCGGCATCGTGAGCAGGGAGGCGATCGAGCGTGCGGTGCTCGACAGCGTCCCCAAGGGCACCGAGAACCTGAACATGAAAGCACTGAAACGCGGATTTGAACTCGGAGAGCGAGTGTGTAACTTATGAAACTACTGGAGTACGAGGCAAAACAGATCTTTTCGGAGTACGGCATACCGGTCCCGAAGGGAGCGCTCATACGGGCGCCCGAAGAGGCCGCGGCGCACCTGCCGGAGACGGGCGGCGCCGTTGTGCTGAAGGCGCAGGTGGACGTCGGCGGGAGGGGAAAGGCCGGCGGCGTCCTCTTTGCCGATGCAAAGACGGCGGTCGATACCGCCCGCGAACTCTTCGCGCGGGAGATCAAGGGCATCCCGGTCAGAGAGGTCCTCATCGAGGAGCGTCTCGCGATCGAGCACGAGTACTACGTCAGCATCGCCGTCGACCGGTCGAGCCGGCAGCCGGCGGTCCTCTTTGCCGACGCCGGCGGGGTAGAGATCGAGAGTGCGGCATCGGCCGTCCGGAAGGTCATCGTATCCCCGCTGCTCCGGGATATACCGCCATTTCTCATGCGCGAACTCCTCGGCGGGGCCCCGAAGGTTCTTGCGCCCGTCATCAACCGCCTCTACCGCGTATTCCAGGAGAAAGATGCCATGCTCGCGGAAGTGAACCCGCTCGTGACGACGCCGCAGGGGGTCTATGCGGCGGACGCGAAACTGATCGTCGACGACAACGCCCTCGCCCGCCAGGGGATAGCGGTCAACCGCGACCTCTCGGAGCGCGAGCGCGAGGCCGAGAAGCACGGGTTCTCCTACGTCGAACTGGACGGGACCATCGGTGTCATCGGGAACGGCGCCGGTCTCACGATGTCGACGCTCGACCTGATCGAGTTTTACAACGGCCGGGCGGCAAACTTCCTCGACGTCGGGGGCGGCGCCGACCAGGAGCGCGTTATGCACGCCGTCCGGCTCGTCGCAAGCATGCCGGACGTCTCGGTGATCGTCGTCAACCTCCTTGGCGGGATCACCCGGTGCGACGAAGTGGCAAAGGGCATCATCGCCGCCGGCGTCGCCCCGACGGTCATCGTCCGGATGGCCGGGACGAACGAGGCGGAAGGCCGGCAACTGCTCGGCGAACACGGCTACCGCATGCTCGAGAGCATGGATGCGGCCGTCCGGGCGGCGATGGAGGTCGCGCCATGATATACGGGGATAAGAGCCTCGGGGTGATCGTCCAGAACATCACCGGCAGGCAGGGCATGTTTCACACGGAGCTGATGAACGCCTACGCCCGCGATCTCGGTGGCCGGGGTGTCGTCGCCGGTGTCGCGCCCGGCAAGGGGGGCCGCGAGGTCCACGGCGTCCCGGTCTATAACACCGTAAAGGAGGCGCTCCGCGAACACGATGCGACCAGAAGTGTCGTCTTCGTGCCCGGGGGCGCCGCGGGCGACTCGATCATGGAGGCGGCGCACGCGGGGATCACGCTTGCCGTCGTCATCACCGAGCATATACCGGTCCACGACGCGATGAAGGCGATCGCCTACGCAAGGCTCCACGACTGCACGGTCATCGGCCCGAACTGCCCCGGCCTCCTCTCGCCCGGGGAGTGCAAACTCGGCATCATGCCGGCCCATCTTGCCACCCGGGGCAATGTCGGCGTCGTCTCCCGGAGCGGCACCCTCACCTACGAGGTGGTCGACGAACTCACCCGCGCCGGCATCGGCCAGAGCACGGTCGTCGGCATAGGCGGCGACCCCGTTATCGGCCAGACGTTCGTGGACGTGCTCGCGCGGTTCGAGGACGATCCCCTGACAAAGGCGGTCGTCGTCATAGGCGAGGTGGGCGGAAACCTCGAAGAGGAGGGGGTCCGGTCGACCGATCTTCCGGTCGTCACCTACATCGCCGGCGTGAGCGCTCCCCCCGAGAAGAGGATGGGCCACGCGGGCGCGATCATCGAGGGCGGCGAGGGCGACGCCCGCTCCAAGGTGCGGCGGCTGGCCGCCCTCGGCATACCGGTCGCGTCCCGGCCTTCGGAGATACCGGGGCTGATCCGCGAGGTGCTATGAACAGCGACCTGATGCTCGCCACCGCCTGCGAGGTGGCGGCGAAGATCGGCGCACGGGCGGTCGTCTCGTTCGTCGATCCCATACCGATCCCCCCGGGCGTGCCTTCGGTCCCGATCATACGGGTGCAGGAACTCCAGCTCGACGTCTTAAAAGACCTCACCATGCACGACATACTGGAGGTGAGCGAGCGGCATATGCTCGACGCCGCCGTCCACCTCTACCTCCGGCGGAACCTGGAGAACGGCCTCGTCGTCGGCGTCTTTCCCTACGCCGTCATCATATACGACATCGAGGAGGGGAAGAACTTCATCAACCTCAAGGACTTCTCCGACATCGCCCCCCGCGAGGTGCTTCACGCGGTCCTCTCGCTCGCCCTTGAGATCGCGGTCGAGGGGAGGGAGGGGAGATCCATCGGGACCGCGTTCATCATAGGGGATCCCGAAGAGATCTTCCGGCACTCCCATCAGGCGATCCTCAACCCCTACCAGGGGCATCCCGCCACCCTCCGCGACATCAAGAACAAAGATAATTGGGAGAGCGTCAAGGAGTTCGCCCAGCTCGACGGCGTCTTCGTCATCGATAAGAACGGCGAGGTGCGGTCGGCGGGGCGCTACCTCGACGTCACCGGGCGGGGCATATCCCTCCCGGGGGGACTCGGGGGGCGGCACCGGGCAACCGCATCCATCACCTACGAGATACCGGCCATCGGCATAACGGTCTCCGAGAGCGGGGGCATGGTGCGCATATTCAGGGGCGGCAACTGCAAGATCGGCATCCGCTCCGACATCCGCGTCCGGAGTGATGGTTAGAAATGGTTATATGAGTTGCAATCATTTCTCTTATCATACTTTAGAACTACGGTGGATTTGATGACCAGGAACATCAGCGTAGAAGGGCTTGACCAGATCCCGATAGAGAGACAGCGGATAGAACTGGTGGAGAGGAAGTGCCTCGGGCACCCGGACAGCCTTGCAGACGGCATCGCGGAGTCGATCAGCCGGGCGCTCAGCCGGTCGTATTTCGAGGAATGCGGCAGCGTCCTGCACCACAACACCGACCAGGGCGAGGTCGTCGCGGGGGAGTCGATACCGAAGTTCGGCGGCGGCCGGATAACAAAACCGATCTACTTCCTCATATCGGGTCGGGCCACGAAGACCTTCAACGGCGTGAACATACCTGCCGACGCGATCGCCGTCGAGGCGGCACGGACCTACATCCGTAAGATCCTCCCCACCCTCAACATGGAGCGCGACATCATCGTCGACTGCCGGATGGGGAACGGGTCGACCGACCTGCAGGACGTCTTCCGGTCCTGCGAGGGAAAGATCCCGCGGGCGAACGACACGTCGTTTGGCGTCGGGCACGCACCGTTCAGCGAGGCGGAGAGCATCGTTAAAGGCGTCTCCGCGTACCTTGACGACACGCTCCGCCCGAAGTATCCCGTCATCGGCCAGGACTGCAAGATCATGTGCCTGCGCGACGGCGATGCCATCACCCTCACGGTCGCCATGGCGTTCGTGGACCGCTACTGTTCGGGCATCACCGAGTATATCGAGCAGAAGAACGTCCTGACCGAGCAGATAGCGGCGGTTGCACAACGGTTCACGAACCGGAAGATCAACGTCGCGATCAACACCGCCGACGATCTCGACTGTGGGAGCGTCTTCTTGACGGTCTCCGGGACATCGGCCGAGATGGGCGACGACGGGTCCGTCGGCCGCGGCAACCGCGCAAACGGGCTGATCACCCCGAACCGCCCCATGAGCATGGAGGCGACGAGCGGGAAGAACCCGATCAACCACATCGGCAAGATCTACAACCTTCTCGCGACCCGGATCGCCCAGGACTGTATCGCCGAGATCGACGGCATCGAGGAGATGTACGTCCGCATCCTCTCCCAGATCGGCCACCCGATCGACGAGCCCCACGTGGCGAGCGCCCAGATACTCACGAAGCCGGGCACGACCGTCAGGTCGATCCAGCCCGATATCGAGGGGATCATCGACGGGTGGATGGACGAGATCACCACCATAACCGAGAAGGTCATCAGGGGAGAACTCTCCACCTTCTAACCCTCCCGGTTCCGGAGTTGTCGCACCTCATGAGCAGATCACCATTCAGGCAGCAGGAGCCCGGTCTCATCCGTCTTGCCATCCCGAACAAAGGCAGGATATCCGGGCCCGTCAACGAGCTGATCGAGAAGAGCGGCCTCCACCTGGTCGACGGCGGAGAGCGGAGACTCATCACCCGAACGCATGACCCGAACGTGGAGATCCTCTTTGCCCGCCCGATCGACATACCGGAGTACGTGGCGAGCGGCGTTGCCGACCTCGGCATCACCGGGAGGGATATGGTCATGGAGCGGGGCTCGGCGGTCGAGCAGGTGCTCGACCTGCAGATCGGCAGGGCAACGCTCGTCGTGGCCGTGCCGGAGGAGTCCGACGTCAGGACGGCCGCCGATCTTGACGGTGCCAAGGTGGCGACCGAGTTCCCGGCGATCACCCGTGCGTTCTTTGCGGAGCACGGCGTCACCGTGACGGTGGTGACCGTCGGGGGGGCGTGCGAGGCGACACCGCACCTCGGTATCGCCGATGCCATCGTCGACCTCTCTTCGTCGGGGACGACGCTCCGGACGAACCATCTCCGGGTCATCGGCGAGGTTCTCACGTCGACGACGGTCCTGGTGGCAAACCCTGCCGCTCTCACGGCAAAGCGGGAGAAGATCGACGAGATCGTCCTTGCCCTCGAGAGCGTCATCCGGGCGAAGGGGCAGTGTTACCTGATGATGAACGTCCACCGGAGCGCTCTTCCCGACGTCCGGCAGGTGCTGCCCGGCCTCTCCGGCCCGACGGTGATGGACGTGGCATCCGACGAGAACCTGGTCGCTGTTCACGCCGTCGTGAAAGAGGAGCGGGTGTATCAACTGATCAACCAGTTGAAGCGGGCGGGCGCAAAAGACATATTAGTCATGCCCATCGAACGGATCATACGCTGAGAGCATGGAGATCTATCCTGCAGTCGATATACTGGACGGCCGGTGCGTGCAGCTCGTGCAGGGCCGGCCGGAGGCGGCGACGGTCTACGGCGACCCGGCCGCCTGGGCGCACCGATGGCTTGAGGAGGGAGCGGACGGCATCCACATCATCAACCTCGATGGGGCGTTTGGCCGGGCGCAGAAGAACGTCGACCTGATCCGGAAGTTCATCCGCGAGACGAACGCTTTCGTCGAGCTCGGCGGGGGGATCAGGAGCGTCGAGGACGCTGCAGGCTGGCTCGATGTCGGGGTCGACCGGGTGATCCTCTCGACCCTCGCCGTCCGGGAACCGGAGGTGATCCGGGCGCTTGCCGGCGAGTTCGGCAGCGTTCGGGTCATGGCGGGGGTCGACGCCCGCGGAGGCGAGGTGATGATCGAGGGCTGGGAGCGTCCGGCGGGGAGTTATCTTTCCTGGGCGGAGCGGTTCGAGGGCCTCGGCGCCGGATCGCTCCTCTACACGAACGTGGATGTGGAGGGGCTCCAGCAGGGGATCGCGCTTGCTCCGGTGGAAGATCTCCTCCGCCGGGTGAAGGTCCCGGTCGTCGTCTCGGGCGGGATCTCGAGCGCCGAGGACGCCAGGGTGCTCCGTGAGGCGGGGGCGGCGGGAGCGGTGCTCGGGTCGGCTCTCTATGCCGGGAGGGTCCGGCTCTCGGATGTCCTGGGGGCGGCGCATGCGAAAGGGTGAGGTCCGCAGGGCGACCCGGGAGACCGATATCAGCCTCTCCCTCGATATCGACGGGACCGGGGCCGGGGCCATCGATACCGGCATACCGTTCTTCGACCACATGCTCACGTCGTTTGCCCGGCACGGCCGGATGGATCTCACCATCCGGGCGGTGGGGGACCTTGAGGTGGATGCCCACCACACCATCGAGGATATCGGCATCGTCCTCGGGGCGGCCCTTAGCGAGGCAATCGGCGACGGGCGGGGGATAACCCGGTTTGCCGACGCCGCGGTCCCGATGGACGAGGCGCTTGCCCGGGCGGCGCTCGACGTGGGCGGGCGGGGATACCTCGTCTTCGAGGGCAGTTTCTCGCCGGCGGGACCGGGGGGCATCCCGGGCGACCTCATCGAGCACTTCTTTTACAGCCTCTGCACGAAGGCCGGGATAACCGCACACATCACGGTCGCGGGCCGAAACGACCACCATATCTGCGAGGCGGCGTTCAAGGCGTTTGCCCGGGCGCTCCGGGCGGCGGTGGCAATCGATCCGGCCATGGTCGGCGACGTCCCGAGCACCAAAGGGACGCTCTGAGAGGGGGGCCGGCGCCCTCTTTTCCGGCGCCGCGTGAGGATGCGCCGTCATACCTGTTGTGGCGATTCGCGATAGCCGGCGGTTTCACGGGGGCACGGGTGCTGTTCCCTGCCTTCACGGGCGGGGGGGGGCCGGCAGAAGTGCATGGGTAGCCTGCCGGCGGAGATACGGGTAGAGTCGGTGAGATGTGCGGGGTCCTGGGAGCGTGAGAGACAGGGGAGGGGGAACGAGTTCCCCCGCCCCGCGAGCCGCCACCCCCCCGTGGCGATATCCCCACGGTCCAGCACATGGGGAGATCCCGGAGAAGAGCCGGGCACGGCGGCCCCCCCTGATATCACCACGCACGGACCCTGCCCCGGGAGGGGGCGGGGGAGGAGCGCCGAAGGCGCGGGCGGGGTGGGGGGCCGGCGAGGTATCCGGGTATCCCCTGCCGAAGGCGCGACCGGGGCGGGGGAGGCCGGCAGAAGTGCATGGGTATCCCTGCGAAGGCGCGGGCGGGGTGGGGCCACATGGATTACGGTGTCTGGGGAGCTGGAGACAGGGGAGGGGGAACGAGTTCCCCCTCCCCGTCAGCCCCACCCCCCGTGGCGATATCCCCACGGTCCACTGCATGGGGAGATCCTGGGGAAGAACCGGGCACGGCTGCT
>MPOY01000408.1 GCA_001896715.1 Methanoculleus sp. EBM-46 | reverse complement strand
GATCTTCAAGGAAGGGCAGCTCGAACCGATGCCGGGCCGGACGCTTGAGGAGACGCTTGAGATGCAGATCATGCAGGTGCTCGGCAAGGCCCGTGACCGCACCGGTGAGATCGCCGGACGCCACCTCGGCATGGACAACAGCGCCGTGGTGATGGCGGTCTCCGGCGCCCGCGGATCGATGCTGAACCTGACGCAGATGGCCGGATGCCTCGGGCAGCAGTCGGTTCGCGGCGAGCGGATCATGCGTGGCTACGAGGACCGGACCCTGCCGCACTTCCGGAGGAACGAGCTCGGTGCGGAGGCGCACGGGTTCATCACCAACAGTTACAAGAGCGGCCTCTCCCCCACGGAGTTCTTCTTCCACGCCATCGGCGGGCGAGAGGGTCTTGTGGACACCGCGGTCCGGACGTCGCAGAGCGGCTACCTGCAGCGGCGGATGATCAACGCCCTGCAGGATCTCAAGGTCGAGTACGACGGCACTGTCCGGACGACGGGCGGGCGGATCATCCAGTTCTGCTACGGCGAGGACGGGACCGATCCGGCACGGAGCAGCTACGGCGCCCCGGTGGATGTCAAAGGCATCGTCGAGAGCGTCTTAAAGGAGGAGATCAAGTGAACAGCGACATGGAACAGCGGATCGATGCCCTCGATCTGCCCTACCGGACCCGGATAGACCTCAAGGCGAGTCTTGCAGACCGTGACATCACCGACGAGCAGTTCGACCGGATCCTTGGCATGATCTTCTCTGAGTACGAGAAGAGCCGGATAGAACCCTGCGAGGCGGTCGGTATCGTGGCGGCGCAGTCGATAGGTGAGCCCGGCACCCAGATGACGATGCGAACCTTCCACTACGCGGGTGTGGCCGAGATCAACGTTACTCTCGGTCTTCCCCGCCTCATCGAGATCATGGATGCCCGGCGCGAACCGAGCACCCCCACGATGGCGGTTTACCTGCAGGACGACTGGGCGTTCAACCGCGACCGCGCCCGCGAGGTGAGCTGGCAGATCGAGGCCGCGCCGCTCCATGAGTTCGGCGATATCACCATCGATATGGAGAAGATGCAGATCCTTGTCCTGTTGAACAAGTCGGTCTGTGACCGGCGCAAGATTGGCCTTGAGGAGATCTTTGAGGCGGCCCCGAAAAAGATCCGCGAGAAACGGCATTTTCGTGACTTCGATACCGAAGAGGACGTAAAAAAGGCATCGATTGCCTTCATACCGAAGAACCGGGAGAGTTACCAGAACCTCTTTCAGCTTGCAGAGCACGTCAGAAACGTCATCGTTCAGGGTATCGATGACATCGAGAGGGTCGTCGTCAGAAAGGAGGGCGGAGAGTATATCCTTTATACTGAAGGCTCCAACCTAAGAGATGTCTTCGAAGTCGAGGGAGTCGATACCTCCCGCACCCGGAGCAACAACATCAGCGAGATTGCCGATGTGCTCGGTATCGAGGCGGGGCGGAACGCGATCATTCAGGAAGCCTTAAGTACCTTAAACGAGCAGGGCATCGGCGTCGATGTCCGCCACATCATGCTCGTCGCGGATATGATGTGCATGGACGGCGAGGTCAAGCAGATCGGCCGACACGGTATCGCCGGCGAGAAGGAGAGCGTCCTCTCCCGGGCTGCATTCGAGGTGACGGTCAACCACCTGCTGGATGCCGCAATCGCAAACGAGGTGGATGAATTGAACGGCGTCACCGAGAACGTGATCGTGGGCCAGCCCATCCAGCTCGGCACCGGTGATGTTAAACTCATAGCAAAACCTGTAAACCTGAAAATCTAGGAGAACCATACATGGACTTTAATGCTTCACTTCGTAAAGCCGTGAAGACTGGTACAGTATTCCTCGGCCAGAACAAGACCCGGGAATGCATCGAGGAGGGCAGGGCCAGACTTGTCGTGGTGGCCAAAAACAGCCCGGAATCCGTCAAAAATCTTGTGAATGAGATCGATATCCCTGTTTACGTCTACGAGGGCTCGAGTGTCCAGCTCGGGAAAGCCTGCGGTATGCCGTATGTCGTCAGCGCGCTTGCCGTGGTCGAACCAGGTGAATCCGATATCCTGAATGCCGCGAGAGTGTAGATGATGCCGCAGGTCGTGCTGACTGAGGAGTGCATGCGCCTTATCTCTCAGTTCGAGAGCCTCACCGGTGCAGGCAGCCGCGATTGTGTCGTCGATAACCGCAACGAGCGGATCATCTTCGTGATCAATCCCGGCGACATGGGACTTGCCATAGGCAAGAGCGGATCGAGCATCAAGAAGGCATCCGAGGTTATGGGCAAGAGGATCGAGGTCGTGGAATACTCCACGGATCCGGCCCAGTTCCTCCGGAACTGTTTTCTTCCCGCCCAGGTCACCGGCGTCGACTTCGATACGAACGAGGAGGACCAGCAGGTCGCCCACATCGAGGTGCGGAGCGAGGACCGGGGTCTTGCCATCGGCAAGGCGGGGAAGAATATATTCAAGGCAAAGGTTCTTGCACTGCGCCAGCACGACATCGCCGATGTCGTGTTGATGCAGAACGAGGCTGCCTGAACCT
>MPOY01000396.1 GCA_001896715.1 Methanoculleus sp. EBM-46 | reverse complement strand
TTGATGGGTGGATCCCGCCTCCCGGATTCGAACCGGGGACATCGCGGTAGCCGCGCAGTTCGCCCGAGAGCGAAGACCATACTACAGCCGCGCACTCTACCAGTCTGAGTTAAGGCGGGTTTCTGCTCTAACAATGTTGTCGTGGGTTGTTATTAAATATTTCGTAGAATCCCCGGGATGTTGCACGATCCGGAGCTCTGGCTATATATACAACCTCTGATAATGAGTAAGTATGAACCCTACAAACGCTGAAGCACCCAGGAACGCTGAAGCGTACTGTCTTCTTCACCGATAGCCGTGCGAAAAAGAACGTCACTGTTTTCGACACCACACTGCGCGACGGTGAACAAACGCCGGGCATCTCATTCACGCGTGAAGAGAAGTTCGGTATTGCAGAGCATCTCTCGAACATAGGAGTCCACACCATCGAAGCGGGCTTTCCCGCATCTTCTGCTGCCGAGCACGAGATCGTCAGGGCCATCAAGGGCCTCGGTCTCTCCGCACAGGTATGCGGCCTCGCGCGGTCGCTCCCGGCCGACGTCGATGCGTGCATCGACTGCGACGTCGATATGGTCCACGTCTTCATACCGACATCCGACGTCCAGCGGGAGTACACCATCAAAAAGACCCGCGAGCAGGTCCTCGCGGCCACCGGCGATATCATCGCGTACGTCCGCGACCACATCGGCCGGTGTATGTTCTCCGCCATGGATGCCACCAGGACCGACTGGGATTACCTGATGGAGGTCTACCGCGTCGCGGTGGATGCGGGAGCGACGATCATCAACGTCCCCGATACCGTCGGCGTGATCACCCCGACGGCCATGAAGCACCTCATCACCCGGATCGACCGGGAGGTCGACTGTCCGATCGACGTCCACTGCCACAACGACTTCGGGCTTGCGGTGGCAAACACCATCGCGGCGGTCGAGGGCGGTGCCTCTCAGGTGCAGGTGACGGTGAACGGCATCGGCGAGCGGGCGGGAAACGCCGATCTCGCGCAGACGGTGATGATTCTCTCGTCTATTTACGGTGTAGAGACCGGCATCCGGACGACAAGCCTGGTCGAGACCTCGCGGCTCGTCGCACGCTACGCCGGAATGAGCGTCCCCGCCATACAACCGGTCGTCGGCGAGAACGCCTTTGCCCACGAGAGCGGTATCCACTCCCACGGCGTGATCACGCGGTCGGATACGTTCGAGCCCGGTATCATGACGCCGGAGATGGTCGGTCACCGCCGCAGGCTGAAACTCGGCAAACACGCCGGCAGGCATGCGGTCCGGCAGATGCTCGCCGAGGTGCACATGACACCCACCGACGCGCAACTCGACGAGATCATCCTGCGGGTGAAGGCGATTGCCGGCAGGGGCAAGCGGGTGACGGATGCGGATCTCTATGAGATAGGAGAGAGCGTCATGCAGATCGTGTCCAACGAAAAGACACTCGAGCTCCAGGATATCGCCATCATGACCGGCAACCACGTCATACCGACGGCGAGCGTCAGGGCGACCGTCGATGGGGTTGAGCACGCCTTCTCAAGCATCGGCAACGGGCCGGTGGATGCGGCCGTCAGGGCAATCCTTGGCATCATCCCTGCCCCGGTTCACCTAAAAGAGTTCAACATCGAGGCTATATCCGGTGGCACCGATGCCCTCGGGCACGTCACCATCACCGTCGAGGACGAACGGGGCCGGGTGTTCGATGCCAGCGCCTCAAGCGACGACATCATCCTCGCGTCGGTCGAGGCGGTGATCAACGCGATCAACCTCGTCTGCCGGACGCAGAAGAACGATAAACCGCGGAAAGAGTGAGTTCTCGATAAAAAAATTCAGGTTCAGGAAGCGCCGGGAGGCTGCTGTTTGCCTTCCAGCGCTCCCCGGATCTGCGAGGAGAGCTGCTCGAACCTGCCCTGCAAGGCCTTCTCCTGCTTATCAAGCGACTTGACCCGGAGTTCGAGCGTCTCGACCCGCTCGTTTAAGGAGGTGAGCACCTGCTCCCTGCCCTTCTGCATCATGACGCCGCCGACGCTCATGAAGACCGCCGCATCCTCGGGGACATCGCCGAGCTCCTCGACCGCTCGCCTGGCTTCGCGGATAGTCAGTTCATACTGCGCTTTCTGTGAGACCACAGTCTGCAGCTGCTGCTGCATCTGCTGGAGCATAGCCAGCTGGTTCTGGACTTTCGGGGGGATATTCTCCATATTCATCAATCCTCCTTCGAATGGGATGGGAGTAGCATGATCTCGGGGGCAGGGGCCTTTGCGGCCCTCTGTCCATTCTCTACATGATAGGGCGGGGAACCCTTAAAAGGTGAGGGTTCGGAAGAGAGAATATTGTCCCGTAACGAGCCGCATGGTACGCTCGTTCGACCGCCCAGGGGAGGTTGACGGTTCGGAAGAGAGAATGCTGTCTTGTAACGAACCGCGGGCGGTCTATCCCCGGAGGGGGTGCCGGCGACCCGTTCCGGCATCGTCAGGGGGCGACGATCTCGTGCATCTCGATCGCTATATTGATCAGTCGCAGCCAGGTATTGAGGGCCGCACGGAGCGCCGGTATATCGGCGGCAGTCGCCTCGAGGAGGAGCGTATTGTCGTCCGCGAGCCGTACGCGGACGGACGACCGGTCCCCCACGTCGCCCATCTCCTGGCAGACGGAGCGGTAGAGGGCACGCGCATCGTCGGTCGCAAACGTAAAGACCGCCGTATGCATCACGGGAGAACCTCCAGGGTGTAGCGCTTCCGTTGCGTCCCGTCAAAGACGATCCGGCGCCGGGGAAGAGTTTCGCCGGCAAACGCGACGTTGAAGCGATCCTTGAGCGCCTCGTATACGGGGCGGTCGGAGACGAAAAGCCCGCGGGCGATCTCTCCGGTCCGCTCCTCGACGGCAAACGACCGGACAGTGATCTCCGTTATCGTCTCACCATCCACAAATACCTGAATGAGAAAAAAAGGACCTGATCGTGAGACGATCACGACCGACTCATCGAGAGCGAAGAGGTCGCCCATGCCCGCCTTGCCACGGGTGGTATACCCGGCGCCGATCGCAAACGCCAGATCCCGGGCGAGGGAGCGCAACTCAGGAAGCGGTTTACGTGACGTCGTGACGACCGTCATCGGGCCTTCAGATCTTTTATGCCGGCCCCGCGCTCTTTGAAGAGGATACGGTATCCACAGTAAGGACAGCGTATATTGACGTCGATCTCCACTTTCTGCTTGCAGCGAGCGCACTTATAGGCGGCCACGACCGGTTAGCCCTCCCTCTGCAGCGAGCGCTCGATGCTCCGCGCGGCGACGCGCATCACCGGCGTCTCGGGGACGTAACTTCCGCCCGCAAACTTAAACCCACACTTGCGGCATGCCCAGATCCCGGTACCCTCGCGCCTGACTGCTACCTGATCGCAGCGGGGGCACGCGTGGTTCGCGCGGGAGACCTGCTCGAGCTGGTTTATTCTCTTCCGGATAAACCGGCCATACCGCGGACCAAACCGTCCCGAACTTCCGACTACCCTGCCCTTTGCACTCTGTTTACGCTTTGCCATTTCGCGTACCTCTTATATGTCCTCTAATTTTTGTGCTGTCGATTAATATAGTTACTCACGACCTGCGCTCGATGATCCGGGTCTCGGCATTCCCCCGGGATATCCTGTTGACCAGGTCGTAGAGTTCTTCCTGGGCACCCGCCGGAATTCTGACGACGGCGATCCAGGAACCGTCCTTCTGCCACTCGTTCTGTTCGAGCGTCACCGCGCTCTGGAGCTCGCCGTAGGCCCGCGCGGCATAATCCGCCGGGATCTTCACGGCGATGCGGATCTCCTCAAACCGGATGGGGAGGAGGGGCCTGAGCGCTTTGACCGTCTCTTTGACCTGCTCCTCGACGGACTTGAAGGGATCGACGTTCACCCGTGCCTCCTCCATGGCAAGCTCGATCCGCTGCGGAGGATGGGGGAAGCCGGTCTGGGGGTTGACCGCGTTCCTCGCAATGAACGTGATGATCCGGTTCCGCTTCTCGACGATGAGATGGCGGCGCTGCTCCGACGTGAGGTGGATCTCGCCTTTCTGGATGATCCGGAGTGCCGCCGGTTCGAACTCGGTCGTCTTGAAGACTTTCAGGAGGGCCTCGTCGGAGGCCCGTTCGGCATGGGCGGCATTCTCGAAGATATAGTTGGCCGCGACGGCCTCCTCGATCTCGATCTCTTCCCCCCGCCGGATGCGCATGGCCTGGTCGGGGTCGACAAGCACTTCAAACCGCTCTCCGTGGCTCTCAAGCCGCGCTACAACTGCCTGGTCCAGGGGTATCATAGGAGGTGCCCGCTCTACTCTTCGAACTGATCGACGTAGACCTTCACTTCATCTTTATCGAGTCGCTTGAACTCCCGGGTCGCGATGGAGACGATACCGATCTCGATGGCGCTCACATCCAGTTTGCCTTCCGTCGCGGCGTGCAGGGCCTTGATGCCGAGCTTGATTGCGCCGGAAAAGTCGGCGTCCTCCTGGTACTCGTCCTCAAAGACCTTCATGACCGCAGGCCGGCCCGTGCCTATCCCGGTTGCCTTGTACTCGAGCAGCGTGCCGCTCGGATCGGTCTCAAAGAGCCGGGCTTCCCCGTCGCTGACCCCGGCAATCAGGAGGGCTGTCCCGTAGGGGCGTGCACCGCCGAACTGGGTGTAGGTCTGCATATGGTCGCAGAGCTTCTTTGCCAGGATCTCGACGTTGATCGGCTCGCTGTAGGAGACACGGTTGATCTGCGACTCGACCCGCGCTCTGTCCACGAGAGACCGCGCATCGCCGACGAGGCCGGAGGATGCCACGCCGATATGCGTGTCGATCTTGAAGATCTTCTCGATGGAGACCGGCTCGAGGAGGCGGGACGTCACCCTTTTATCCACGATCAGCACGACTCCTTCGCGGCACTTGATGCCGACGGCCGTCGTTCCCCGTTTCACTGCTTCTCTTGCGTACTCAACCTGGTAGAGCCTTCCGTCCGGGCTGAATACCGTGATCGCCCGGTCATATCCCATCTGATATTGTGGTTGCATTATCGTTCCTCCAAATCGGGTTCGGTGAAAAACAATAGTTTCTGATGCTTAATACTTTTTTCAACCAAATCAACCTTTTGACGTGGATAGCGGTACATGGTAAAACATCTCCCTTCAATCGTCATCTCCCCGTCCCCGGAAAGGGGGCGGATCGGTCTCACCCGGCGCTTGAGGGCGTGAATGGTCCCGGAGACCGCGACCGCCCGGAGGGCCGCCCGGCAAACGCCGATCGCGGTGACCGTCGCAAGGGCGGTGGCGATATCCTTCTCCGTTCCCCGCCGGCACCGGATAACGGCGTATCCTCCGTCGCAGAAGACCACCGCCGGCTGTGCGAGGCCGACGGCTGCATCGCCAAAGAGCGATGTCGCGGCCTCGACGACCGAGAGGTAGACATCCTTCTGGTCCGGGGTCGCCCCATAGGGGAGGATCCGCGCCAGGATGTAGCGCCGCTTTGTCCGCATCGCCGGCGGTCTTGGTCTCATCCTACCACCCGCACGGGCTGATCGGGTTCGACGATGCGGCCGACGGATGCGAGAGCCTCGTTCACTTCCGCTCCGGTCATGCCGAAGAGCGCGCAGAGGCCCCGGATCTCGCGAACCGACCGCTGTTCGAGGATCGAGCATGCGCCTGAGGATATCGTCAGCAAAAAGCCGTAGCGCCGGTGCAGCAGGAGGATATCCTCGTACTGCTGCAGCGCCCTCTGGCGCTTCGTCCCCCGGTACTGGATGAGGGGGGCCAGCGATATATCCACAGCAAGACCGCGCTGTGCCGCCGACCGTGCGGCGACATGGTCGAAGGCGTTCTTCCGGGCGGCGTGGATGTTCCTGAGAACCTGCACCTCTTTGATCGAGACGACGGCACGGTTGAAGGCGATATCTCCTGCATTGACAAAGACCACGTCGGCGTGCTGGGCGGCAGGCTCGCGCACCTGCTTGATGACCTCTTTTG
Organism: Methanoculleus sp. EBM-46; assembly: GCA_001896715.1. Classification (GTDB taxonomy): domain Archaea; phylum Halobacteriota; class Methanomicrobia; order Methanomicrobiales; family Methanoculleaceae; genus Methanoculleus. The sequence goes on along the minus strand of MPOY01000396.1, from coordinate 8,206 downwards.
GGGATGCGCCGCTGATCACGGCACCGCGGAGAACCGCCGCCCCCCCGACCGGGGGAGCACCCTCGCCGATGGCGACGACGCTGTCAAATCCGAGTTCCGCTGCCTCGACCGCCATCCGCGCAAGCGTCGAGTCGCCGGCGGGATAGGGACGTACGCTCGCATCTGTGATCTTCATCGTCGAGAGGCCGTATGTAAAAAGAGGGTTATTTATTTACCGCGGTTCGCGTGGGAGCGGATGCTCGGGCGGGTCTTCTCGGTCCCGCGCCCGCGCGTCCGCATGCCGCGGCCCTTCATGCCGGCGGAGGTCTTGCCGCGCTCCGCCCGGCCCCGGTGAGTCGGGTCGGCCAGCCACGCAAGGTTGCGGTCGCTCCGGATCGATGGGTGGTGACCGTCGACGAGGATGACCTCGAACCATTTGGACCGTCCGTCTTCCCCGACCCAGTAGGAGTTCAGGGCCTCCATGTTCGGGAACTTGCGGGATGCGCGTTCCTCGGCCATACGCTGCAGGCTCTTTGCCGGGGTCATCCGGCGCATGCCCATGCGTGCTGTCCTGCGCCCGCGGATGTACCGGGGTTTCCTCCGGCCGCCGCGGCGGACCTTGACCCGCACGACGATGATACCCTGTTTGGCCTTGTATCCGAGCGATCGGGCCCGGTCGATACGGGTTGGGCGCTCCACGCGCACGATGCTCCCCTCGCGGCGCCACTGCTGGAGGCGCTCCCAGAGGAGACTCTTTACTTCCGACCTGTCCGGCCGTTTCCATGCCTCGCGAACGTAGGCATACATCGATTTTGCCATTCTCAGATCACCTCAGGTTCAGCGTTTCCGCCACATTCCTTTCCGGGACGTATCCCGTGGTTCCTAACAGGTTGACGGGAGCGCTAATAAAGAATTCTCTTCTGCCGGCTCCCGCGCCTACAACCCCTTGCGCTTCTCCACGACGCGGATGGCATCGATCCGGGTGACGGGGTACTGCCCGTTCTCGTCTTTTTCCGCCGATTTGACCATATCCCAGACGGTGAGGAGAGCGACCGAGACACCGGTGAGGGCCTCCATCTCGACGCCCGTTCTTCCGTAGGACTTCACGCGGGCGGTCGCCTCGATGTAGCCGTCGCCCTCTGCAAAGTCGATCGTGATGCCCCCGAGAGGTATGGGGTGGCACATGGGGATGATGCGCGGCGTATCCTTCACCGCGAGGGTGGCCGCCACCCGTGCGGTCGCGAGCACGTTGCCTTTGATCGTTGTTCCTTCGCGGATGGCCCGGAGCGTCTCTTCCCGGAGGTAAATCCTGCCGCTTGCAACCGCTTCCCGGGGGACCTCGGCCTTCGCCGTGATGTCCACCATCTGCGCGCGGTCGTCCTCGATATGGGTGAAGACCGGGGTCCTGCCGTGTCTGCCGGACTCGTTCATGGGTATCGCAGGAGATCGTCTGTCTCTTGAGGGATAAAAGAGGGCGTCTCCAGGAAATTATACCGGGAAGAGCTCCTCCGGTATGAAGTCGAGCATATCGGTGGCGAGCATACCGCATCCCCGCCCCTCTGCGGCACGCATGCCGGCTCTTCCGTTCACGTAGGCTGCGATGCCGGCCGCCTCGAAGGCCGGGAGGCGGCAGAAGAGCGCTCCCGCAATCCCGGCGAGCAGGTCGCCCGTCCCCCCGACGGTCATCGCCGGCGTCCCGGTCCGGTTGAACCTGACCCGCGCCCCGTCGGATATGACATCGACCGGGCCTTTGAGGAGGACGGTCCCCGTCGTTCTCGCGCCCCTCACGCACCGGGCGCGTGCGGCGAGGTCCGCCGGGGGTTCCCTCCCGGTCATCCGGGCGAACTCGCCCGCGTGCGGGGTGTATATCGTCCTCTTTGCGGCCGGCAGGGGGCGGGCGAGCGCATCGGCATCAAAGACCGCCCGCTCTGCCGCCTCTGCGATGGCGAGCACGACGTCGTGGCTCTCTTTCCCGAGGCCCATGCCGCAGACGACGACGTCGGTGCGGTCGACGAGGGAGAGGATCGTCGCGAGGTGCTCTTCGGTGATTACCTTCCCTTCCAGGCGCTCGTAGATAAGGTCGGGCATGGGGATATAGGCCGGGGAGGCGATGCGCACGATGTCGGCCCCGGCACGGAGCGCCCCCATCGCCGCGATGTAGGGCGCTCCCTGGTAGGGTCCGCCCCCGATGACGAGAACCTCGCCGCCGGCGCCCTTGTGCGCTCCGGGCGAGCGCGCCGGGACGAGCAGGAGGTCGCCGGGGCCGGTGTAAATCTCTGCATCAAGCGGGATGCCGATATCCGCGACGTCCGCGCCCTCGACTTTTGGCCGGTGAAACGAGAGGATCCGGTTCGCCCGGATGCCCGGGGTGGGGATATCGACGGCGACGATCGGTGCCGGGCTCGCGTTTGCCCCGGCAACGAGGGTCGCGAGCGGCTCGCGGACCGCGCCCGATGCCCCGGTCCCGAGCATGGCGTCGACGATGACATCCGCTTCCTCAAAGAGGCGGCCGAGGGGTTTGACGTCGGTCGCGCACCTGACCGGGTGGAGGGCGGCCGTGCAGTGCCGGAGGAGGGATGCCTGGGCCGCGGCCGAAGGGGTCATCGAACCACATTCCGGGTAGACGACGTCGACCGCACCGATATGCTGGAGGTACCGGGCCGCAACCATCCCGTCGCCGCCGTTGTTTCCCCTCCCGCAGAGGATGAGGATACGATCGGGGTCGCTCGCGAGGACGGCATCCGCGACCGCCCGGCCGGCGCTCTCCATCATGAGGAGCGACGGGTAGCCGAGCGCAACGGCGTTCTCCTCGACCGCCCGCATCCGGCCCGCATCGATCACGCCGGTCTCCCGAAACTCCCGCAATTCGCCTGTTGCCATGTATCGTTCCTCCGGAGCGTTGCCTGATGGGTGCTATGATAGTTCTCTCTTAGATACCTTTTGCGTGGGATTCTCCGGAGAACCGGTTCGAGACACCATGGTTTATTGATACTCGCGGCGCACTACTATGGAGATGGGCCTCGAACGTGACGTGCAAAGGGCAGTAGATCGGATCTCTGAAGCCGACTCGGTGACGATCATCTCCCACATCGACGCCGACGGCATCAGCACGGAGTCGATACTTGCGCAGGCGCTCGCCCGTGAAGGTATACCCGCCACTTCCGTCTTCGTCCGCCAGCTCGAGCCGATGGCGATGCGCCACATCCCGGATGACGATTCCCTGAAGATCTTCACCGACCTCGGGGCCGGCCAGCAGGCCCTTCTTGAGGAGCACGGCCTCTCTGCGGATGGCGTCCTGATCGTCGACCACCACGTCAGCCAGCCCTGCGGCACGGCCTATCCCCAGGTGAACTGCCTTGACTTCGGCATCACCCGGATGAGCGCCGCGGGCATCGCCTACATGGTGGCGAGGGCGATCGATTCGGCAAACACCGACCTTGCGAAGCTTGCCGTCGTCGGGAACGTCGGCGACATGATGGCCCGCGAGAACTGTGGACTGGTCGGTCCGGCGCGCGAGATCGTTCAGGACGGCGTGGAGTACGGCAACGTAATCGTGCAGAGAGCGGACCTGAACTGCTATGGGATATCCACCCGCCCCGTCCACGTCTGCCTCGGCCGCTGCGACGACCCTTACATCGACGGTATATCAAACAGCGTGACCCGGGCGCTCCGGTTCCTTGAGAGGCTGGGTGTTACGCTGAAGACGCCGCGGGGCGGCTGGCTCGTCTGGGAGGAGGTTCCGCTCGATGACCGGCGCACGATCATCAGCGCCCTTACCCAGCAGCTCATCGCGCACGGGAGAGAGGCCGACCGCCTCCTCGCCGAGACCTACATCTTCCCCGACGAACCGGAACGGACACCGTTTCGGAACGCCTCCGAGTACGCCACCCTCCTGAACGCCTGCGGCCGGTGGGCAAAACCGAAGGTCGGGGGGCGTATCTGCCGCGGAGACCGCGGGGATGCCTACCGTGAGGCAGAGTACATGCTCGCCCACCACCGCTCGGTCATTCGCGGCCTGCTCCAGTACATACTCGAGACCGGGGTGACGGAGCTCTCCCACCTCCAGTACATCCACACCGGCGACCGGTTCCCCGACACCATCGTCGGTATCGGGGCGGGCATGGCGCTCTCCAAACTGAACTGGAAGAAACCGATCATGGTGCTCGCCGCGATGGTGGATGAGCCGGATGTCACCAAGGTCTCGATGCGGACGAACGAATGGGCGCTCGCCCGGGGAGTCGACCTGCAGGCGGCGCTCGTCGAGGCATCGGCAACGGTGGGCGGCGCGGGCGGGGGGCACCGGATCGCGGCCGGGGCGTTCATCCCCCACGACACAGAAGAGGAGTTTATCGATGGTATCAACCGAATACTCACGCGACAGTTCGCTTCGGCGGATACGGACAATAGCTGACTTCCAGTTCGGCGCCGGGTCGGGAGAGGCCCTCTTTCCCGAAGGGTGCACGTTTGAGTTCTCGACGACCGGACGCATCCGCCAGGTGCGCCTCGGGAACGAGAGACTCGTGACCGTCCGGGCACAGGACGGCCGCCTGACCCTCGGGATCGCCGGAGCGGCGCGCCTTGCCGCTGTTCTCGCCCCCCCGACCTACCGGGTGACGGTGCGGGAGGATGTGGCGGCGTTCATCGCAGACGGGAAGAATGCGATGGCAAAGCACGTCGTCGCTGCCGATGAGGGTATCCGTGCAGGGGACGAGGTGCTGGTGGTGACCGGGGACGACATGCTCCTTGCCACCGGTGCAGCCCTGCTCTCCGGCCGGGAGATACTGGCATTTAATTACGGTGTAGCGGTAAAAGTACGACAGGGAAGAGGATCCGAATGTTTCCAGGCAAGATAAACCCGAGAAAAATGAAGCAGATGATGAAGCAGATGGGCATGGAGATGGAGGAACTTGAGGGCGTCGAGAAGGTGGTGATCTACACGCCCGCCGGGAACTACGTCTTTGACGATGCCCAGGTCGTCGCGACAACGATGCAGGGGGTCACCACCTACCAGCTCACCGGGGAGGCCCGGTTTGAAGAGGCGGTCCCGGAGATTCCCGACGAGGACGTCGACCTCGTCGCATCCCAGGCCGGTGTTGCCGGAGAGGTCGCGAAGAAGGCGCTCATCGAGACCCGCGGCGACATCGCCGAAGCTATCCTGAAGCTCACGCAGCAATGATCGAGACCGGCGAACAGATCCTGCTCGTCGGCGAGGACCGCGAGTACTTCGTGACGGCGGGCGAGGGGCAGTTCTCCACCGACCGGGGGATGATCGACCGCGGGGCGCTCGTCGGCATGAGCCCGGGCGATGGGATCAGGACCCACCTCGGCGCTCCGTTCACGGTCCTCTGCCCCCGGTCGACCGACTTCTTTGTCCACGCGAAAAGGAGCGGCGCTCCTATGCTCCCAAAGGACATCGGCACCGTGATCGCTTACACGGGTATGAACCGCGACGACACGGTCCTCGATGCCGGCACCGGGAGTGGTGTTGCCGCGATCTATTTCGGCAAGATCGTCCGCGCGGTGAAGACCTACGAGGTGCGCCCGGAGTTCGCCCGCCTCGCGGAGAAGAACATCAGGGCCGCCCGCCTCGATAACGTCGATGTGATCGCGGCCGATATGCTCACGGCAACCGGCGCGTTCGACGTCGTCCACCTGGACCTCACGATAACGCCGGCGCACGTGGAGCACGCCTTCTCGCTCCTCTCGCCCGGCGGCTACCTCGCGACCTACACGCCGTTCCTTGAGCACACGTTCGTCGCGCTCGATGCCGCAACGCCGCTCTTCCGCGACGTCCACTGCTACGAGTGCATGGAGCGCGAACTGACGCGCTCGGCCCGGGGGACGCGGCCGTCGACCAGGGTCGCCCACAGTGGCTACATCACGATCGCACGAAAATAGGGGTTAGTACTCTTTCAGCGGGCGTTCCCACCCGGTGTAGCCGCAGTATATGCAGCAATCACCGCCGCAGTGCGTGCACTTCTGTGGCGGCTTATGCACCATCACGGTGCCCTTTTTGTTACAGTACAGGCATCCAAGTCCGCCGCAGTGACAGCAGACCTCGGAGACATACTCTTCTTCTGGTTCAGGCACTGATCTCCCTCCCGGAATAGTATGAGGGGGCAGAGGTGACAAAGGTTGTCATGAGGGATCACGATCCTCGAAAAAAAGTATTAGTGCGTTTGGGATGAACCTGTATGCAGGAGAGAAGGGGGGCTTCATCCGCACCACAGCAAGGGAAGGACGGATCTTCTGCCCGCACGCCGGCCGGACGAAAGACCCCCGGAAGGTAACCCACGATGTACCACATTATCTCTATCCACGATTTTGAGAGGAGCGATCTTGATTACCTGCTCGACCGGGCGAAAGAGTTCGACACCGGGGGATACCGGTCCCGGGCGCTTGAGGATAAACTTGCCGCCCTCCTCTTTTTTGAACCGAGCACCCGGACGCGGATGTCGTTTGCGACGGCCATGGCGCGCCTTGGCGGACGGTGGATCAGCGTGGACTCGGTCGAGGCGAGTTCCATCGTCAAGGGAGAGACGCTGGCCGACACCATCAGGGTGATGAGCAACTACGCGGACGCCATCGTGCTCCGCCATCCAAAGGAAGGAGCGGCAAGGCTTGCAAGCGAGTTTGCCACGGTGCCGGTCATCAACGCCGGGGACGGCGCGGGGCAGCACCCGAGCCAGACGCTGCTCGACCTCTACACCATCCGGCAATCGATGCCGATCGACGGTATCGACGTCGGGCTCCTCGGAGACCTGCGCTACGGGAGGACGGCACACTCGCTCGCTCTCGCGCTCGCCCATTACGGTGTCACGCTCCATACGATAGCGCCGGGAGGGCTTGAGATGCCGGCGAGCATAACCCTCGAACTTCGCGAGCACGGCATGGAGGTGGTCGAGCACGCGGATGTCGGGGAGGTGATCCGGGATCTCGACGTCCTCTACGTCACGCGGATCCAGCGCGAGCGGTTCCCGGATTCGGCGTCGTACTACAACGTCGCGTCCAGTTACCGGATCACGCTCGATCTTCTTAACGGTGTCAGGGATGACCTGATGATCCTCCACCCCCTCCCGCGCGCCGGGGAGATCGATTCGGCGGTTGACCGCACACCGTATGCGCGTTACTTTGAGCAGGCAAAGAACGGTGTACCTGTTCGGATGGCGCTCCTCCATGAGGTGATGAAATGAGCAGAAAAGATCCGTCGGGTGGGCTGCTTATCAGCCCTATCAGGAACGGCACCGTCATCGACCATATCACCGCCGGCGAGGCGCTCAACGTCCTCCGGATCCTCGGGATCACCGGGTCGACGCGGGAGTGCCTGAGCATCGCGACGAACGTCGAGAGTAAACGGCTCGGGAGAAAGGATATCGTCAAGATAGAGAACCGGGAGCTCCGCACGGAGGAGGTGGACCGGATCGCCCTGATCGCGCCGCATGCAAAGATCAACATCATCCGCGATCTCCAGGTGGTGGAGAAGAAGGGCGTGGAGATACCGAGGGTCCTCAGGGGCGTGGTCAGGTGCCCGAACCCCGGGTGCATCACGAACACGAACGAGCCGGTGGAGAGCACGTTTGAGGTGCTCGACAAGGGGCTGCACTGCCTCTACTGCGACTGGCTGATCAAGAACGATATAGCAAACCACATCATCTGATCAGGCGTCCGTGCCGGTCGATCTCCCCCCGGCAGATCCGGGTGCTCGATATCCGCCGGCCGTCTTCGGCAAGGACGCACGATATCTCGTGGAGATCCACCCTCTTTTTCCCCCGGTTCCGCCGGAGGTCGTTGATCTCCACGGCGACCGGGAAGGTCTCCTCGGAGACGACCAGTATGTCGAAGTCGGCATTGAGGGCGCTGCCGTAGCGGTCGGAGAGCGGTTCGACCCTCCACGCTGCCGTGTAGCCGTGCTCCCTGATGAAGGACGCGACGCTTGCCAGGCGTTCCCGGTAGGAGCGGACGGGATGCACCTTTGCCCCGGCGAACTTGTCGGTCGTCAGTCCGATGACCACCTCGCCGTCAGGCCCGGCGAGCTCAAAAGAACGGGAGAGGAGTTTCCTGTGCCCGGCATGCAGGGGATCGAACGTCCCCCCGACCATGACTCTCATCAGTGAGGGTTTGCCCGGAGAGGGTTTATGGGTAGTGTATCGGTTCTCCCTCGCTACCCCCCTGCCCGGAGAGGTGCCGGAGAAGTAAGATGTTTGAAGCGCGAGTGGCAGGAGGGGGG
>MPOY01000289.1 GCA_001896715.1 Methanoculleus sp. EBM-46 | reverse complement strand
TGCAGACCGCGCGGAGCAGGTCGACGTACTCCTCCCGGGTCCGGGCGACCCCGCAGTCCCGGGCAACCTCCCAGTCGATGGGAACGTACGACTCCATACCGGTGCGGAGCGCGGCCGCCCGCTCTGCGAGCGCGGCCGGATCGGTGCCGGCCGCCCGGCACCCCTGCTCGTCGACGTCCCCGAACCAGTAGCGCTGTAGCATGGTATGGTATAGGAAGTTCGCCGATATAAGAGGTCAGGCAAGACCGAACGAATAGGCCATCACCGGGACCATGATCGCCCCCATGCAGTAGACCCGGCGGATGTTGACGAGAGACGGGACGCAGCCGACCGCCGTTGCAAGCACGAGGACCAGTCCCCCGAACGGCCCGCAGAGGAAGAGGGAGAGCAGGACGACGAAGGCGATGACGCCCTGGTTCAACCGCGTGACGTTCACGTCTCCAAACAACCAGGCCGCCCGCGAGAGGAGGAGGGTCAGGAGATAGGCCCCGACCGCGGCCAGTGCGCCCGCAAGGAGGAGGGCGGTAGCCGGCGGGATCTCCTCCGCCGCCGCGAGCGCCGCCATCACCCCGTTTCGCGTCCGGGATATGGCGTAGAACGCCGCAAGCCCGAGGAAGGCGTTCACGGTGTTCGCAGCGCTGGTTGCAAGGATATACTCGCGCGGGTTGGAGTCGTAGCCGATGACCGATGTCAGGAGAGCGTTTGCGGTGGCGTTCGAGAGGCCGGGGAGCCAGCCGACGAGAGCGCCCGCGAGAGAACCGAGAATGGATCCGCGCCGGATTGCCCGGGGCAAGAGATCGATCCCCGTGAAGTGCTGTGCGGGCATGAGCCCGTGCGACGCCCGGAGGAGGACCGCGATCCCGAAGAGCCCCGAGAGGAGGGGCATCAGCACCCCGGACTCGCCGCCCGTCGGCCAGGCGAGGAAGGAGTAGTTGAGGGAGAAGAGACCGAGCATCCCGGAGACCGAGAAGACCGCGAGCGCCCACCCCGGCGACTCGGAGACGACGATGAGGTAACCTCCAACCGCGAGTATGATGAGGCCGATGCCCCAGTCGATCCCCGGCTGGAGCGCGGGGAGGACCAGGACGAACGCTGCCGCGAGCGGGAGGGCGAGGGCGGCACCGGCGGCACTCCCGAGGGCCGATATCCTGACGGCCTCCTCCCCCCGCCCATCGAGGCAGAGGGAGTGCGCGGGGAGGACCGCAAGCGACGTATCGGCATCGGGGATGCCGAGGAACGTCCCGGGGACGCAGTCGACGAACGTATGCGTGACGAGCGCGGCAAACATGGCCGACGCGATGACCACCGGTTCGAACCAGGCGAGCAGGAGCGCCTGGAGCGAGAGGAGAAGGCCCGCCATGGTGTTTGCATGGATGCCGGGAGCGAGGCCGCTGATGGCGCCGCAGCCGATGCCGATGACGGCCCCGAAGACGATACCGATGAGCACGCTCATAATCGATCGGAACCGCCGGGGATAAACCAACCGGAATTACACCGGGGATACAGTCATATCCCACGAGGTGAACGTTATACCGATGAAGATCGCCATCACCCGGCTCGAGAACAAAGCTGCGGGAGACCGTGCCCTCTGTGCCACCTACGGCCACGACTGCTACACGGTCTCGCCGCTCCGCGCCGAGCTCCGGATGGAGAGGGTCGCCGCGTTCGTCGATGCCGTCCACCACAGCGAGTTCGACTGCCTCTTCTTCACGAGCGCCCTCCCGGCCGGAGTCGTCGCACCGCGACTCAAACGGTGGCCCCGGGTGATCGCCATCGGGCCGAAGACCGCCGAGATCCTCCGGGAGTCGGGTATCGATGCGGAAGTTCTCCCCTCGTTTTACTCCCGCGACTTCGTCCCCTACCTCGGCGACTGGCTCCGGGGGCGGACGGTCGGGATCCCGCGGGCCGACGTCCCGAACCCGGGACTTCTCGACGGGATCGTCGCAGCGGGCGGGAAGTACCACGAAGAGAGGATCTACGCCCTCGTCCCCACCGGGACCGACCTTGCGCTCGATGTCGCCGACGCCGTCCTCTTCACGAGTGCCATGTCCTACCGGGAGGCCCGGTGGCATCCCCGCGTCGATCTCCTCCTCGTCGCCATCGGCGAGATCACCGCCGACGCCATGCGGGCCGGCGGGCATCCCCCGGCGGTCGTCGGGGACGGATCGCTTGCAGGAACCCTCGAGGCGCTGAACCGGGAAGGCGTATGACCGGCCGGGAAGAGACCCCTGTCCCCGCCTCCGGCATCGTCGTCATAGATAAGCCCCGGGGGCCGAGCAGCCACCAGGTGACCGCCTGGGCCGGGGAGATACTCGGGCGGCGGGTGGGTCACGCCGGAACGCTCGACCCGGAGGTCTCCGGGGTGCTCGTCGTCATGTTCGGCGGCGCCGTCCGGCTCGCCCCCGTCCTCCTCTCGCACAACAAGGAGTATGTCTGCCTG
>MPOY01000287.1 GCA_001896715.1 Methanoculleus sp. EBM-46 | reverse complement strand
TTTGTGAATGATCTCCCGGATTCCGTGATCTTCTCGACAGATTTCCGCGAGGGCTTGATGAGAAGAGTTCCCTGGTACTTCCGGAAATTCCAGCCAGGGAAATCGACCCCTTCATCGATATGCGTGACCACCGTTTTCGATTCAGAGAGCTCAAGGCCTCTTTCAGCAAGGAATTTCTGGACATGCTCGCGGATGTCTTCTGCAACCTCTTTCGAGGGGGCAGTGACAAGAAAGTCGTCGGCATAGCGGATGAAATGCACTTTTATCTTCGGGAACATCACATCAAGGGTGTCTTCAATCCCGTCTAATGCCATATTGGCCAAAATTGGAGATATGATGCCCCCCTGTGGAGTCCCCCGGTCTGTCGGGTAGAGAGTCTGTTCGAACACGAACCCTGCCTTGAGGAATTGGGTCAGGATTGACCGTTCAAGAGGGATGGTCACCCTCAGCCAGTCGTGAGAGATGTTGTCGAAGCATCCCCGGATGTCTCCTTCCAGAATCCATGGAGCGGATTGCGGGTGGTGGAGGCAGAAAAATGCATACTGTGCCGCATCCTGAGCGCTCCGGAACAGCCGAAATCCGAATGACCGTTTATCAGCGCAGGTCTCTGCCACGGGTTGAAGAACCAGCGCGTAGAGTGCCTGCATCGCCCGGTCATACATGGTCGGGATGGAGGGCGGGCGTTTCGTATCCTTTCCGGGCTTCGGGATGTAGATACGTTTTAGTGGTTGCGCGCGGTACTGGGTACTGGTAAGCCGCGATGCAGTCCTCATCTTCTGCGAGGGGTGCGCCCAGCGTTCGCCGTCGATTCCCGGGGTGCGTGCGCCTCGGGCAGGGAAATAACGGTAGATACTACACACCACAGCAACTTCCAGAGGTTCGTGATCGGAAGCTGCCGTTGCAGGCAGACCTTCAGGATATGCCTTTTGGTGACCTGAACGGTAGCGTCTCAAATTTTCTGTAATTTATCTGAGCCCTGTCTCCTTGCCAGATCATTCCTCTCCCATAGTCAAATACTTTCTGCTGGCGACCCACTCCT
>MPOY01000191.1 GCA_001896715.1 Methanoculleus sp. EBM-46 | reverse complement strand
GGTGAAGAATGCGATAAGAACCGGGTTCAGCAACGGAATCATAGAAGGCGTTATAAACAAGATAAAGGTGATCAAGCGGATAATGTACGGCAGATGTTCTTTTGAACTTCTGAGATTGAAGGCCATTATGAGCTAGTTCATAGATTGTGAGGAAGAACCATTTCCCACTTGCCAAAAACAACCGTTTTCTCTATTCCCTCATATATACTGAGGAAGAACCATTTTCATAAGTCTTTTCTCCTCCGCAAAGCGCAACAAAGGCATCTTCAAAGTTATCGGCGTTTGCCAGTGTTTTCAGCTCTCCGGCCGTTCCAACAGCGACCAGCTTTCCGCGGGACATGATCGCGATTCTATCGGCCAGGGCCTTCGCTTCCTCAAGGTAATGTGTAGTAAGAACAATCGTGATTTTCCCTTTCATCTTTTCTATAATGCGCCAGAGTTCACGGCGTGCAAGCACGTCAAGGCCAAGCGTAGGTTCGTCCAGGAAGAGTATTTCCGGTTCCGTTATTATAGCCATGGCAATGGAAAGCCTGCGCTGCCAGCCTCCGGATAGTATCCTCGCTCTGCTCTTCTCGATCTCCGAAAGTGAGAAGTCCTTGATCGTCTTGTCGGTCTTCTCCCTTGCGGTTTTCGAGTCGTAACCGTAAATCCCGCACATGAGTTCGAGATTCTCACGCACGAACAGATTGGGAGCCACAGCCGTTTCTTGAGGCGATACGTTTATGATTTCCTTCACCTTGAGCGGCGAGGTTACAACGCTGTTTCCCATTAGAGTTGCATCACCGCTGCTCGGTTTTATAAGGCAGGAGAGCATTTTGATAGTCGTAGTCTTTCCCGCGCCGTTGACCCCAAGTAAGGCGAACAGTTCCCCATTCTCAATCGTAAGGTTGAGATCTTCAACCGCTCTCGTTGCCTTGTATGTCTTTGACAGGCCCTTTGTCTCTATAGCCGTCATTTCTCATCATCTTCATCTTCGATCGACTTTATGGCTCTTGCGAACTTTATCGAGTCCTCTTCGCTGTTATCTGGATAGACTTCTTTTGCCCTGCCCGACAGTATTCTGTCCGCGATCCCGGCAAAAACGCTGTAGCGTTCTATGGCTATTCCCTTCTCTGAGTCTGCCAGAAGCACCAGAGTGTCTCCCGGGGAGATCTCGAACATCTCTCTGACCTCTTTTGGAATCACAATCTGACCTTTTTGGCCGACTTTAACCGTGCCCATGTACTTGCCTTTGCTTTCGGATTTTGCCTTCATGGTTCATCAGCCCCCTCTTCACTTGCCATCGTTGTCGACACGTACGACTTGTATGACTTGTATGACTTGTATGACTTGTATTACCAATAATACTTGTTGCCTTATGAACTGTCAATACAGCCCCGAGGAGGTGAACGGTATCTCTCGTAATTTCAAAGAAAAGGCCCGGGCATCCGGGCCTTATTCGTATTGTTTGATCCTCAGATAGTTTCTCAGTCTTCTTTTCTCGAGTCTTCCCTCTTCGACGGCTTTGAGGACTGCGCAGCCCGGTTCCACCGTGT
>MPOY01000652.1 GCA_001896715.1 Methanoculleus sp. EBM-46 | reverse complement strand
CCACGCGAGCCGGCTGCTTGCACGGCTCTGGAGGGTCCGGCAGTGATCGCGCTCTATGTTGTCGCCGCGATAGCCGTCTTTGCCGCCATACGGGTCATCGTCGAGAAGAACACCGGCCGGAAACTGCCTTACGCAAACGTCCTCGGTTTCGCCGTCTCCGGGGCGGTCGTCCTCCTGATCGATCATCCCCTCGCCCTCGTCGCGGCGGCGGCCTACTTCGTCGGCTCCACGCTTGAGTCGAACGCCATCGCAAGCACCTACGCCGGAGGGGTGAAGCGATGATCCTCATCCTTGAAGCCGCATTCGGGTTCATAGCACTCGTGGGCGCCATCTCCGCCGCCCTCATCAGGGACTCCTATGGAAAACTCATATCGCTCGGTGTCCTCGTCGCCGGCATACTGCCGTTCATCGTGGACCGCGGCTACATCGACGTCGCCATCACGGTCGCCCTGATCGCCCCCATCGCCACGATCTTCGTCCTCATGGTCGCAAGGAGGGAGGAAGCGTGAACGCCATATTCGCCCTCGGCCTCGCCATCCTCGTCATCGGCGTCCTCTCCGTCGCCTTCGTGCGGCCAAAGACCTACGTCGCCCGGCTGATCAACCTCGAGATACCGGCATGGGGCCTCCTCCTCATCATGCTCACGTACGACGAAGCCCTCGCCATACTGACGTTCGTCGCCGTCACCGCCATCAGCACGTTCGTCATCGTGCGCCTCCTCTCCTGGAGGGATGCGTCGTGCTGATCATCACCCGGATATCGCGGTTCATCTCAAACTTCCAGAACCTCGTGGCGCTCTTTGCCGGGGCATGCATCATCATATCGATCCTCGGCATCCTCTCCCTCCCGCTCGCCTTCGAGGAGAACCAGCTCTACCCGAAGTCGGATCTCGACCCCACAAGCGGGCTCTACCCCTACAACCGGGGCGGGGTGCCGTTCGGCCCGACGGAGATCGTCTGCCAGTATCCCGAGAACTCGCCCTACGCGGGCTACGTCACGACCTACCTGACACCGCTCTCGCAGTATCTCACGGACCACACACTCTACATCGGCACGACGATCGTCGCCCACCCCGGCGGGATCATCGACGAGATCCTCTACAACACGCGGGGGCTTGACACCGTCATCGAGACGAGCATCCTCTTT
>MPOY01000621.1 GCA_001896715.1 Methanoculleus sp. EBM-46 | reverse complement strand
TGCATGTTCCAGCGATATTTCTCTCCGCTTACCAGAACCCCGCTTGGAACCGTCCATGATGTGCCGTAGATGTTGTTCTGGTTCACGACGACATTTGAGAAACCGTAGGGGTACTTGCTGATCGAGAGGGCGTAGTAGTCGGCTCCTCCCGCACTTGCCTGCCACTGGAGCGTCGGAGTGAGCGTGGTTATCGTGGATCCAGGTGCCGAGCTGCTTCCAGGACTGGTCGGAACCGGGGGGTTCGGTGAGACTGCAGCAATATTGGTCGTGTTCATTTCCGCCGCCACTGCCGACGATATCATCGCTACCAGTGCGAAAAACACCACAAGAAAGACAACCTGCTTCATTACCATCATGCCATCCTTGATGCCGACCCGTTCTGGAGCCCCTGCTTTCCGGAGAGGGGAGAATGTGGATCTTAACGCAGACAGTGTCGGAAATCCCGATTGGTTCGGAGATCGTGCGGGTGTATTGGTGATGATCGATGAATGCTTCTCGTTCGGATAAGCCAGTCTCTTAGGATGTCGGATCGGCTATCAGACTATGAACGATACTGATCTCTGGGCAAGGAAAAATGTTTCTCTTTTAGGCCGAGGCCGGCAAATTCTTTTCGTATGAATTGCTCTCTGGAAATGACGTTTCATGTAAAGAAAGGCATCGGGGGGCCCCGCCGAACCCCCGGATAGGCTCCCCTCCACCGCCCCCGCCTGCGCGCTCCCCTGCCGGCCTCGGCACCCTCTTTTGGCTAACCCTTCGTCTTCGACAAACCGGCCAACCTGATTGCTCCGGGCGTTGCCGACAATCTGCGCTAATCTCTTCGGGAACTATTCTGCCCGGGGCTGCTCCCGGGAGTGCTTGTGCCGGAATGGAATGACCCGGCAAGGAGACACGACTCAGGAAAATTACTGAACGTCTGAGACGTTACCACCGTCGGAAAGACGAGGGGCGCGAATGGGTGCTTGATTGGGGCTGATTGGGGCAATGATCTCAAATATACCGCGCCGCATTGCAAAATAAACGTCACTTCGCCGATATCCTGAAACATAGATTGGGGAACGATTGTCGAAGATTGTCAGATCAACGCCAAATTTATGGACTCCAATCGCGAAATAAACAGTTTTTCACCGATATTGTAATCTTGAGATTGTCGAAAGATTGTAGATGGATACCATGACCCCAAAGGGCCGGACGACCGACCGCCTTGCCGTCCACGCCCCGGCCTGCCGGAACCCCGGGAACCGCTCCGGCAGCTCAGATTGCAGGACCCGGCTCCCTTATTCCTCCCGGCTCCCCCCGTACACCACCTGCCCGAAGCTGATGCACCCGTCCCCGAGGGGGTACTCCCGGTTCATAACCACCTCAAGGCCGGCAGCCCGGACCTCGCCGAGAACCGTCTCCCGGATCGCCCGGTTATACGCCACGCCGCCCGAGAGCGCCACCCGGGGGATCCCCCGCTCCTCCGCTACGCGGACAGCCATCACGGCGATCCCCCGGGCGAGGTTGTACTGGACCGACGCGGCGATATCCCCGACCCGCTCGCCGGCCAGCAACCGCCGGTGTGCCTCCGAAAGGAGCGCCCGCGTCGAGAGGACCTCGCACCCTCCGTCGCGCGAGAACTCGATCTCCCAGGCCGCCGGCCGCCCCGCATACGCTGCCGACTCAAGCTTCATCGCCGGCTCCCCGTCGTAGGTCCGCTCCCGGCAGACCCCGAGGAGGGCTGCCGCCGCATCCAGCACCCGGCCGGTGCTCGATGTCGCGGCGACGTTTAACCCCCGCTCCACCTGCCGGGCGAGGACCGCGAGCTCCATATCGCTCCAGCCCCGCGACGAAAGGAGATCCCGGATCGAATCCGTCGGCAGGATCCCGTATAGCATCCGCTCCGGGAACCGGGTGGCAAGATCGCCGCCCGGCATCGGGACGACCTCGAGGTGGGCGACCCGGTCGAGGTGCGGAACCTTCCCGGCAAAGACCTCCCCGCCCCAGACCGTCCCGTCGTCGCCGTAGCCAACGCCGTCGATCGCTATCCCGACGCACTCATCGCGGGTCACGGCGGCTATGTGCGCCCGGTGGTGCTGGACGGGGAGCAACTCCGCCCCGGTCGCCTCGCTAACCTCCCGGGCGTAGCGGGTCGAGAGGAACTGCGGGTGGAGGTCGTGGGCGACCGTATCGTATCGTGCGCCGACGAGCCCCCCGATCTTCTCCGCCGTCTCCTGCAGGTAGGCAAGGGTCTCGGGGTTCCTGACGTTCCCCACGTGGGGCGACGTGATGCAGAACCCGTTACGGTAGACCGATATGTTCGCG
>MPOY01000596.1 GCA_001896715.1 Methanoculleus sp. EBM-46 | reverse complement strand
GAGCTCGGTGGCATCTGCCTTTCAATCCCTGCGACAGCGGTTCTTCGCCGTGGGCCTTGCCATCGTCGTCATCGTCTGCCTGATCCTCAGTTACTACCTCGTCATAACGAGCTGGGTGCTGGCCTACGCACTCTTCTTTGCCCTCAACCGGCCGGTAGACTTCGGTGCGTTCACCGGCTCCTATCTCCCGCTCGCCTTCTTCATTCTCTCGGGGCTTGCGGTCTTCGCAACAGTGCGATCCGGGGTTCGGGAGGGGATCGAGAGGGTTGCCCGGTATCTCATACCGGCCCTGGTCGTGATCCTCCTCTTCCTCGTGGTCTTCGCGCTCACCGAGCCCGGGGCGCTCGAGGGGATCCGGTTCTACCTCCTCCCGGACTACTCGAGGCTTGCCGACCCCGGCGTCTGGACTGCAGCGTTCGGGCAGGCCTTCTTCTCGCTCTCGGTGGGCATGGGCGTTATGCTCACCTACGGCAGTTATCTCAAGAGAGGAGGTCTTTTCCGGAGCGCCTCCATCATCGCCGTCGCAGATATGGCGATTGCAATCCTTGCCGGACTCATGATATTTCCCCTCGTCTTCACCGCAGGAGTCGACCCGGCAGCCGGGGTGAACCTCGCGTTCGTCACTCTTCCTGCCGTTTTTATGGGGATGCAGTCCGGCATGGTGCTCGGGGCGCTCTTCTTCTTCATGCTCTTTGCCGCAGCGCTCACCTCGGCGGTCTCCATGCTCGAGGTCCCGGTGGCGACGCTGATGGACTCGTACGGCTACCCGAGGAGACGCGCGACGCTCCTCATATTCGTTGCCGTCATGCTCCTCGGGTTGCCGTCCGCCCTCAGCTACACCGCCCTCCGGTTCGAGATCTTCGGGGCTCCGTTCCTCGACCTCGCCGATTACACGTTCGGGACGATCGGCCTCATCGCCGCAGGGCTGGTCCTGAGCGTCATCGGGGGGTGGTTTATGGAACGCTCCCGGATCTGTGCAGAGATCGGCGGGTGCGGGTGGCAGCAGCGGATCTACATGGTGCTCATCCGCTACTGCGTCCCGGCGATCCTCGTGATCACGCTGGCCGCGACCCTCCTCCAGGCCGCGTTGTGAACGGGGGCGCACCCGATCCTCTACCTGCCCGGGTACTCCTCTTCAGTGCACCAGACCTCGAGCACTGTATCCCCGGGCTCCATCCGGCCGGCATACGCCTCCGGCGCCGTGCCCTCGTCCATCCATATGGTGTCGGTCAGGTGGTCCCCGGAGATGCGGTAGAGGCAGCGGTACCGCCACGGCGATCCCGGCCGCACGTCCCGCTCGTAGATCTGCCGGGCAAGCCCGGATGTGCAGAAGATGTCTTTCTCCGGCTCGAAGAGAACCTCCTCGACGTAGCGCTGGACATACCACCGGAGCTCGGAGGCGAGGGCAAGCGCACTTCCGAGCGACGCCGTCCGGACACGTATGCCGTACTCCAGCCTGTCGGGCTGATAAAAACGAAGGGCCCCCCTGCTGGTCTCGGATTTGAGCAGGGTGGTGTAGAGGTCAACCCCCTCGGGCTGAATGAGGAGGACGTTCATCGCATAGGTGTGGGCGCGGGAGATCGATAAGGGTTCCTCAGGGGTGCATATGGGGAAGAGCAAAAGGCTGCAGAGGTGAAGATCCGGGTGCCGGGCGCAGGAATGAGCGCGAAGGACAGGACGCCGTCTCCCCGGGATGGGTTTCTCGTGGAAAAACCGGGGGTGGAGGAGTCCCCGTCAGATATACATGCGGGTGTCGGGAGCCGCCACCTCGCGCTTCACCTTCCTGAGCGCCACGAGGAAATCCTCGTGGTCGACGGCATTGGCATCCCGCCGGACCGCCATCATGCCGGCCTCGCGGCAGATCGCCTGCAGTTCCGCACCGGTGGTCTGTTCGGCAAGCTCCGCGAGCCCGGCGAGGTCCACGTCCTTTCCAAGGGACATCTTTGCGGTATGGATCTTCAGGATCTCGAGGCGTGCCCCGGCATCGGGAAGGGGAATCCGTATGATGCGGTCGAACCGGCCCGGGCGAAGGAGGGCCGGATCCAGCATATCGATCCGGTTCGTCGCCGCCATGATGCGGACGTTGCCGCGGTTCCCAAAACCATCCATCTCCGCCAGGAGCTGCATCAGCGTCCGCTGGACCTCGGCGCTGCCGGACGTCCCGTCGTTGGTGCGCATGCTCCCGATCGCGTCGATCTCGTCGATGAAGACGATCGCCGGGGCGCGTTCCCGGGCGAGGACGAAGAGTTCACGCACGAGTTG
>MPOY01000079.1 GCA_001896715.1 Methanoculleus sp. EBM-46 | reverse complement strand
TTCAGAACAATGGACAACAGAGCTCCGAGCACTCCATCCAACCCAGGTCCATCTGATAAAGCCACTAACCAGCCGCTTACAGTAACCCTAAGCTGGGATTGCAGTGACCCGGACGGAGATGCACTCACACACGATGTATATTTCGGAACGAGCAGTAATCCGACAGCAAAAGCTTCTACTAACCAGAGTGGAAAGACACTGAGCAAGGGCAACCTATCTGCTGGAACAACCTACTACTGGAAGGTAGTGGCTAAGGACAGTAAGGGAGGAACCATCGAGGGACCGGTATGGAGTTTTACGACACAGAGTAACAGGGCACCGAACGCTCCATCCAACCTGTCACCTGCAAACAACGCGACTAATCAACCACTTACAGTAACACTAAGCTGGGACTGTAGTGATCCGGATGGAGATACACTCACATACGAGGTCTACTTCGGAACGAACAGTAACCTGACAACAAAGATATCTACTAGCCAGAGTGGAAAGACACTTAGCAGAAGTAACCTTTCAATTGGAACAACCTACTATTGGAAGGTAGTGGCTAAGGACAGCAAGGGAGCAACAACAGAAGGACCTGTGTGGAGGTTCACAACACTAACAGTTCCGGAAAGAATGGTCCTGGTAGAAAAAGGCAGTTTTACAATGGGGGACACGTGGGGTGATGGATATAGTAATGAAAAACCGACCCACAAGGTAACGTTCACATACGACTTCTATATTGGCAAATACGAGACTACGTTCGACGAATACGACGCATTCTGCAATGCTACGGGCAAGAGCAAACCAAAAGACGAAGGCTGGGGAAGGGGAAAGAGACCAGTCATAAACGTGAACTGGTGGGATGCAATAGCCTACTGTAACTGGTTGAGTGAGAAGGAGAGGCTTCCGAAGGCGTATGACAGCAACGGGAATCTACTGGATAAAGACGGAAGGATAACGACAGATATAACAAAGGTACTCGGATACAGGTTACCGACAGAGGCAGAGTGGGAGTACGTAGCCAGAGGTGGAAACAAAAGCAAAGGATACAAGTATTCAGGAAGCGATAATGTTGGTGACGTAGCATGGTACAGTTCAAACTCTGGAGGAAAGACACAGGAAGTTGGTACTAAAGCGCCTAACGAGCTGGGGATCTACGATATGTCCGGGAACGTTTGGGAATGGTGCAGTGACTGGAGGGGAAACTACTCTAGCTCTGCACAGACGAATCCGTATGAAAACAGTGGCTCCGACCGGGTTTTTCGTGGCGGTAGCTGGTTCAGCAATGCGACGTACGTACGGGTAGCTAGCTGCGCCAACGGCACCCCTACTAGCACGTACAACAGCCTCGGGTTTCGTATTTGCAGGACGGTGCCTTATGAAGGTGGAAACAGACCACCCCTTGCTCCGTATAACCCCAGTCCCTCAGACGAGGCAGTTATCTGGCCAACAGCAATTACTCTAAGTTGGGACAGTAATGACCCGGATGATGATACTATGACTTACGATGTTTATTTAGATACTAACGTCAATCCGACGAAAAAAGTGTCATCTAACCAGGTTGAGAATACACTTAATAGAAGTAACCTATCATATGGCACAACCTACTACTGGAAGGTAGTGGCTAAAGACAGTAAGGGAGAAACAACTGAGGGGCCAATTTGGAGTTTTAGTACACACATAGACTTAACAGTATACAAGCCCTCCACTGTAGTTCCACTGGTGATACTTGTCGAAAAAGGCAGCTTCACTATGGGAGACACGTGGGGTGGAGGAGAGAGTGATGAAAAACCGACCCACAAGGTGACGTTCACATACGACTTCTACATAGGCAAATACGAAGTGACTTTCGATGAATACGACGCTTTCTGCAACGCTACGGGCAGGAGGTGGAAACCTGACGATCAGGGCTGGGGGAGGGGAAGCAGACCTGTAATCAACGTGAGCTGGAACGGCGCGATAGCATACTGCAACTGGTTGAGTGAGAAAGAGAAACTCCCGAAAGCCTATGACAGTAACGGAAACCTGCTGGACAAAGATGGAAGAGTAACTACGGACCCGTCAAAGGTACTCGGATACAGACTACCTACTGAAGCTGAATGGGAGTATGCGGCTCGTGGTGGAAACAAGAGTAAAGGATACAAGTATTCAGGAAGCGATAATGTTGGTGACGTAGCTTGGTACATTTGGAACTCTGGATTGAAGACACAGGAAGTCGGTAAGAAGGCACCTAACGAGCTCGGACTATACGATATGAGCGGAAACGTATATGAGTGGTGCAGCGACTGGTATAACTCATACGCCAGTTCTGCGCAGACTAATCCATACAACAGTAAAGCCAAATATGGTTCTGGTTCCGGTCGGGTGATT
>MPOY01000010.1 GCA_001896715.1 Methanoculleus sp. EBM-46 | reverse complement strand
TCCTCGTCCCTCTCGATGCTCCTGAGGGGCTCGACCGCCCGTGCATCCCCGATACCGGCAAGCACATCCGCCGCCCGTTTCCTGACATCGCCGTCAGGATCCCCGAGCGCGGATATGACCGGCCCCATGGCCGGAGGTCCTACCGCGACAAGCGCTGCGGCGGCCTCCCGCCGGATGCTGTAGAAGTCGTCGTGGAGGAGGGCCATGAGGGCAGGGACCGCACGGGGGTCGCGCACCTCGCCGAGGGCCTTTGCCGCCCGCCGCCGGACGCTGTCGTCGTGGTCGTCGAGCACCTGCACCAGCGGCTCGACCGCGAGCGGGCCCAGCCGGACAAGATCGCTCCAGCGTTCCTTTGCAATCAGGTAGAGGGCCATCTCCTCCCCCGGGCCCGGCGACCAGCCCAGGCGGTCGAGAGCATCCGCAACACCGGCGCGGATGCGGAAATGCCCGGCGGCAAGTGCGCCGGGGAGCAGCCGCTTTGCCGGTTCGCCGATCAGGACAAGAGCCGCCACCGCGCCTTTCCGGGCTGCATCGTCCCCTTTCTCAAGGACGCCGAGGAGCGCCTCGACCGCCGGTTCGCCCATCATGCCGAGCGCCCGCACGACAACACGCCCCACGCGCCAGTCCTCGTGCAGGAGCGTATCCGTGAGCGGCCCGATGGCGGCCGGGTTTCCTATCTTGCCGAGCGTTGCGGCCGCTCCCATCTTGATGCCCGGGGAGCCGTCGCGAAGAGCCCGGATCAGCGGCTCGATAGCGGGGTTTCCGATGCCAACGAGCGCCCGCGCCGCGCCCAGGCGAGTGTGCCAGTCACGGTCCTGGAGGGCATCGATGAGCGGGTTGACCGCCGCCTCCCCGACCATCTTGAGCGCTTCGACCGCTTTTCTCCGCCCGTCCTCCTGCCCGTCACGGAGCTCGCCAAGCAGCCTCGTGACCGCGGGCGCCCCGATCATGCCGAGCGCCCGCGCCGCACCCATCTGGACTGCGGTGTCGGAATCGTTGAGCGTCCGGATCAGGGGGATGACCGCATCGGCTCCAAACTCCGCTACGGAAACCCACTGCTCCTTTGCGATCAGGTAGCCGATAGTCTCCTGCTCGGTCTCCGGCGCCCAACCAATCCTGCCGAGGGCCTCCGCAGCGCCCAGCCGGACGCGGTAACGCTCATCGAGGAGCGCCCCCGTAAGATCGGCGACGGCCGATCTACCGATCCGGATGAGCATATCGACGGCTTCCAGCCGGACGGCGTCGTCCGGATGCCCCAGCGCGCCGATGAGCGCGCCGATGCCCGCATCACCAAGACCAATCAGGATGCCCCCGGCTCCCTGCCGGACCTGGATATCGTCGTCCCCGAGGGCCCCGACCAGTGCGCCGATGGAAGACTCCCCCATCGCCCCGAGGATCTTCGCCGCAACCTGCCCGGTATCAGGGTCCCCGAGAACCCGGACGAGGGGGCCGGCGGCAGGATTCCCTATCCGGACCAGCACCCCGGCTGCCGGCCGGCGGAGCGCCTCCTCGCCCAGGGCCCGGATCAGGTGCGGGACCGCTGCCTCCCCGATCCGGACCAGCGTCTCGCCCGCAGCCCCCTGGCGAGCCTCGTTGCCGAGCAGGCTGACCAGATGGGGAGCCGCAACGGCCCCAAGGCGGGCAAGCGACTCCGCAGCCCCCGCCCGCACCCCTGCATCCCGATCGCCAAGGCGCGCCGCCAGGAGATCGACGGCGGGGGCGCCGAGACCCACGACCTCCGGCCACTGCTGCAGCGCGATCAGGTACGCGGCCTCTCCTTCCACCCCGGCGGGTGCCCGGCCAACCCTCCTGAGGACCATCGCGGCCCCCATGCGGGTCCGGGCATCCTCATCGCCGAGCGCCTTGATGAGTGGTTCCCGCGCGGCATCGCCGATACCGGTGAGCGCAGCCTCCGCCCCTGCATATCCGTCGCCGTCCTCACCGAGGAGGGGGATGAGAGCGCCCACCGCAGGCGCACCGATGCCGACCAGGGCGTCGACGGCCTTCCGGTGGAGGCGGTCGCCCCCGCTCCTGACGAGGTCGACGATGGTCGGGACCGCCTCGTGCGCACCGAGACGGCCCAGGATCTCGACGGCGTGCTCCCGGACGGTGCCGATCCCCCCCTCGAGCAGGGCAAGAACCGGATCGACGGCCGGCCTCCCTATGGCAACAAGTGCATCCGCGGCTGCCGGGGCGACGGCATCGTTGGCAAGGACATCTACGAGCGGCAGTACAGCCGCGGGATGACCGATCTCACCGAGCGTCGCTGCAGCCTCGCTGCGTACGTGGTCGTCATCGCCGTTGAGCGTCCGGATCAGGGGAACGACCGCCGCTTCACCCATCAGGGCAAGCTCGATCCACTGTTCCCGGGCGATGAGGTACCACGCCCGCTCGGCATCATTCCAGGGCTCCCAGCCCATACCATCCAGGATCTCGGCGGCATGACCGCGGGTCCGGGACCGGCTGGCTGTCAGCGCCTGGATCAGGGGCGGGACCGCCGCCTCCCCGAGCGCACTGAGGACTTCCTGGAGCGCCTCGAGCGCATCCCCATCCGCATCGTCCAGGGCGTGGACGCACTCCTCCGCCGCCGGCTCCCCTATCCTGAGCAGGGCCGCCGTCGCCGTGCCGCAGAGGGAGGGATCGGAGAGCAGCCGGATGAGCGAACCGACCGCAGGAGAACCGATCTCCGCGAGCGCCATGACCGCGAGCCATCGGATATCGTCATCCGCATCG
>MPOY01000137.1 GCA_001896715.1 Methanoculleus sp. EBM-46 | reverse complement strand
TCGGCGACTGGCTCGCGGGGGCGGCCCCCGTCCCCGAAACGGTCGCGGAGACGCCGGGTCTTCGCGAGCAGATCCTCCTCCAGCACGAGGCCGCGATGCGGATGAAGAGGCGCCGGACCGAGAAGGGAGCGCTCGCCCTCGAGACGATCGAGGCTGAACCGGTCGTCGCCGGCGGCCGGGTCATGGGGCTCGTCGTCCAGGAGCAGAACCGGGCGCGCTGCCTCATCGAGGAGTTCATGGTCGCGGCAAATGGGACCCTGACGGCGTTCCTTGCCGCCGCCGATCTCCCTATGATCCACCGGGTCGTCCGCACCCCGAAGAACTGGGGCGGGATCGTCCGGGAGGCAGCAGAGCGCGGCGTGGCCCTGCCTGCCGAACCGGACGCCGAAGCGCTCACGCAGTTCCTAATCCGGCAGAAGGCGGCCGACCCCGACCGCTTCCCCGATCTCTCCCTCACGGTGGTGAAACTGATGGGGGCCGGGGAGTACGTGGCGTTCCGGCCGGGGGATATCCCGGTCGGCCACTTCGCCCTTGCCGTCACCGACTACACCCACGGCACCGCCCCGAACCGGCGTTACGTGGACCTGGTCATCCAGCGCCTGGCGAAATCGGTCATCGACGGGAAGCGCTACCCCCCCTACGGCCCCGACGAGCTCGACGATCTCGCCCTCCATCTCACCGACCGCGAGAAGGCCTCGCAGAAGGTCGAGCGGTTCATGCGGAAGGCGGCGGCTGCGGTCCTTCTCCGGGACCGGATGGGCGAGACGTTCGAGGCCTTCGTCACCGGCGCATCGGAGAAAGGGACGTATGTCCGGTTGATCGATCCGCCGGCCGAGGGAAAGGTGGTTATCGGCGAGGAAGGGCTCAGGATCGGCCGGAGGGTGCTGGTCCGCCTGGTGGCGGCGGATCCCTACCGGGGGTTCATCGACTTCGAGTATACCGAATGAAGGGAATCCTTTCCGCCGGCAGCATGGCCCGGGCCGGAGTTGATTCACGAGGGATGTGAACGAGAGGGAAGGTTCCGGGCTCACCCCCGGATCTTCGATCGGGGAGTTCCCGTATCTCCCATGGATAAGGAATGAGACTGCCTCATCTCATCCAGGTGGACGTCCATCTGCGGGAGAGGTATCTCGACCCCGGCCTCGCGGTATGCTAAAACGATGTCGCGGTTCAGGTCCCACTGCACGCCCCAGTAGTCCGGCGTTTCCGTCCACGCCCGGAGGGCGAGGTTTACTGAAGAATCGGCCAGCTCGGTGACGACGACCACGGGTTTTGGCGATGGGAGCACCGCTTCGTGGGCTTTCATCAGGTCGGTCGCGACCCGGATGGCGAGGTTGAGGTCGCTCCCATAGGCAACCCTGACCCTGACCTCGACACGCCGTGTCTCCATGCGGGTGGAGTTGATCACCGGACTTCCCCAGATGAGGGAGTTCGGGATGGTGATATACGTGTTATCGGGTTTCACGAGCTCGGTCGCCATGATACCGACCGCGACGACTTTCCCGGAGATGCCCTTGACCTCGATGAACTCACCCTTATCGATGGGGCGGAGAGCCGCCACCCAGACCCCGGCGGCAAGGTTGGTGATGGTGTCCTGGAGACCGAAGCCGAGGATGAGCCCGATCGCCGCCGAAAGCCCGATCACCATCGAGGAGACGTCGATCCCGATTGTTGCGAGGACTACGAGGACGAGGATCACGTAGAGCAGGATCGAGAAGAAACGGGTAAGAAACTCAACGATCAGCTCGGGCAGACGCGATGCCCGGGAGAGAGCCTTTGTGAACGCAGAGATGATCAACCGCACGACGATCCACCCGATCACGGCGACGATCACGGCGAGAACGACTCTCTCAAGCGTAATTTCAGAGAGCGGGATGGTGGTGGTGTTAAGGATATCTGCAATCTCCATATACTCAAGCGTGGCGTATCGGAACAGATAATACTATACGGCCTGACGGGGCGAGGAAGAGGACGTTGTACTATCGTTGCGCCGGCACTCCCGCCGCGGGGCCGGTTCCGGGAAGGCATGATATCCGGGCAGGGAGCGGAGCCGTTGCAAAAGGGGGATGTGATAGGGATGCGGCTGCCCCGAAGCGTGCCCATCCAGCGGGCGAATACACCCCGGTTCAGTAGCCGAGCTGCTCCCGGACGAGGACCAGGGTTACCCTCCCGTCGGTGTCCTCCCGCTCGAGGATCACGTACTTGCCGATAGAACTCCCGGTGCCGTAGACGTGCCGGGCCCGCTGCTCTTCGAGCGGCAGGGCGTACTCCCGGCAGCGCTTGAGCGCATCGTCAAGGGTCGGCACGATCTTGTTTGTTCCCGAGACGAGGATGAGGTGGGTCGCGGCGTGGGGCCACGCTCCCGTCCTGCTCCCGGTCTTGTCGCACCCGACGAGCTCCCCCGACCCGGTGATCGCCTGGACCCCGGAGAGGAAGTAGTCGGCGGTCACGCTCTTTCTCCGGAGAGCGTGCCGCTTCTCCGCATCGTTCTCGGAGGTGATGATCGCGTGGCAATCCCGCCACCCCTTCCGGTTCTCCCTGAGCACCCGGTCATACCCTATCTCGATGAGCGTCGTCGAGGTGCCGTGCATGACCTCGGCCCCTTCGGGGATAAGGTCGACGACGGCCCGGAGCGCCTCATCGGCCGTATCCACGAGGATCACCCTGACGTTTTGGCTCTCGATCGCCTTCACCGTCCTCCGGATCGTTTCGTCGTCGGGTAGCCGGCTCCACCGCCCTGCATCCACCCCGGCATCCTTCATCAGGTTGACTGCACTGTATTCCGTCCTTTTCACCATCTGCTGGGTTGCATCTGCCATCCGATCACCCCAGGGTGGGAGGATGCACTCCCACATATACCTCTCCATGGATCAGGGAGGGTGGTGGCGAGAGGTGTTTACTCCCGCAGAGGTTCAGTACCAGATTCGTTCCAGGATCGCCCGGCCGTCCTCCCGAAACCCGACCCCCTCCATCTCGAGCAGCCTTCGTTTCATGGCGAGTCCCGCCTGGAATCCGCCTATTCGCCCATCCGATCGCAGGACGCGGTGGCAGGGGATGACGAGGGGGAAGGGGTTTCTCGCGAGCGCGTTGCCGACCGCACGCGCGGCTCCGGGGGTATCGAGGTGACGGGCGATGCGGCCGTATGTGCTGACATACCCCCGGGGGATGCCGAACTCGGCAAGGAGCACGCGCCGCTGGAAGAGGGGGCACCGGTCAAGGTCGAGGAGATCGATATCGAACCGCACGTCGTTTCCCTGGAGGAAGGATCGTATTCCGGCGATCAGCTCCCGGATACTGTCGTCCGGGAGTTCCCCATCCGGGGGCGCATCCTCAAACGCCGCCACGCTGGTCGGCAGATCGTGGGGGAGGACGATCCTCCGCACCTTCGGTCCCGATTGAGATCGGGTCCAGATGAGGTGAACCGGACCGAAGATCGTCGCGATATCGATGACTTCCGGCATC
>MPOY01000509.1 GCA_001896715.1 Methanoculleus sp. EBM-46 | reverse complement strand
GGTTCTCACTACACTCTCTCGGACATCAATACCGGCACGGTGTACTCCGAGGGATACCTGGAGCCGGAGGGTGTATTCTAATCGGGGATGCTGCGCTGCCCGACCATGAGAGAGGAGGCTCCCTCATAAACCCAGGCGGAGAAGCCACGCAGGAGAGGGGGAACACGGGATATCCCTTTCCCTCCCGCCCTCTTTTTCCACGAAATTTCGCCGCCGGGAGAAAACCCGGCTCTCCGGGAGGCCCCGGAGCTGCACGGGGTCGGACGGCGTACGGTTTCTCCGGAGACCCTCATCGGTTTTTCAGGAGAACGGGGTCCGGCACCGTGGCAAGGTGCTCATTATCTCTCCCATGGGCATAGAACAAATTAATTTGAACTAAAGCAATAAATATTGCGTTTGACAAAACAGATCTCAACAATGGCGGCAGAAAAGGGCGACCCCCCCATACCGTTCCCGGGCTCCGAGGATGGGGCGGCACGGATCCTGGAGGTCCTGAAGGAAGAGACGCGCGGTCTTTCGATATCCGACATCTCCCGGAGGATCAACCTCAACCGCAGCTCGGTGGCCAAGTACCTGGGTATGCTCGTGACGGCGGGCCGGGTCGAGATGTACGTCATAGGCTCGGCGAAGGTGTATCGCATCTCCTCCCGCCCCTCTCTCCTCGAGGTCTTCGACTACATCCAGGAGAGCGTGATCGTCATCGATTCGGATCTTACGGTGCGGGGCATCAATCCGGCCTGCTGCGCCCGCCTCGGCATTACAATGGAAAAGATCGTCGAGAGAGCCGCAACCGCGGCTTCATGCCCGTTTCTTGAGGAACTGGTCGCTTCGGAGACATTTTCCCGGGCGATCCGGGGCACGAAACAGGTATCGGAGATCCGGACCGGCCCGGGATCCGGAGTGCGATACCTGGCGACGTATATCCCGGTAATGCTGTCTAACGGCCGATACGGGGTTGCAATAACCCTCAGGGATGTGCCGGAAGAGAACGTTCACCGTTAGAGCCGGGTGACCTTCGCCTTTATCAGAAAACCTTCCGGCGGCATGCCGGAAAGTGCCCCCGCCGCACGGGGACGACCCTGCCCCCTACCCCCGTCATCCTCTTGTCCCGCTCGAACAGCGACGAACAGTCGAGGAACCCGGCAACTCCCTCACCCCGGCAACTCCCTCACCCCGGCAACTCCCTCACCCCGGCACCCCGCACTGCCCCCCACCGTCCAACCATGCTTCATCGAGCGATGGACGTGTTTTACCGAGCACGACATCAAGAATGCCGGGGGATTCTTCATATCCTGCATTCACCCGCCCCGGGAAAATTGTTCTAAGACACTATAAAATAGATCAAATCAAATAGTTCTAAAACAATAATAGTTGTGTTCGGCAGGGACAGGAACCCCCCGACTCAGGCAGCCCATGTTCCCGGATCCGGGAGCCCGACTGACGTGAGTGCCCTGTGAGCGAACCGGAAGATCCGGGATCCTGCAAAACCGCAGGCAAAAAGATGATCAAAGGCAAGGTGAAAGATGTCACGATATTTTGGGTATTCGCCGAAAGGCACCACGAAAAGTGCCGTGGAATCGTTTGAATCGAGAACACAGGTTCGGAGCGCCGGAGGAACGCTGCTCGGGACCGTTTACGTGGACATCTCCGACGAAGAATGGGCCGTCGCCATCGCCTACGGCAGGGCACACCACCCGAAACTCAGGGGTCCAGAACCGGTCTACGAGGTCAGGTACGCGCACCGGATGGGGGAGCCCGGAGAGATAAAGAGGATCGACACCCGGGAGGAAGTTTCGTGCGCCATTACGGCCGATCCGTTCCCATCGGTGGATGAATTTGTAGTCTGGGCCCTGGGTGAAGAAAAAGGGCGGATCAGCGGCACCGTTGTGTGAATGGGGGGGCCGGGCCGGCATACGCCGCATCCTCCGGTACCCCGGCCTCTGCCGCGACCCTGCGGCGACGGCCTCGTGATCGCCGATGCGGCGGGTTTCACCACCCGAAAAAGCCTCGTCGCACTGGCGGTCGCCTCCCTACCTCCCCGTCATCCTCTTGATCCTCGCGAGCGGCGATGCGCGTCCCATGAACCCCGAAAGGAATCCGGCAAACGCATCGTCCCAGCACTCCGCACCCACCTTCACCGTCCAGCCCTGTTTCATCGAGCGACGGACGTGCTTGCCGAGCGCGACATCAAAGAGGATCCTGGAACGCAGGAGATCGGCGGCACGGGTGAAGGGGCGGGGCACCTCCACGACGTAGCGGCCGTCCTCGATGTAGGGGCCGGCAAAGACATCCTCCTGCACGTACTTTGCGAGGAACTTCTCCGCGTTCTCTCTCGACGAGAGCGGCGGCCCGATATGCCGGCGCATCGCCGGGACATCGCTCGCCATCAGCTCGAAGAGGAGGACGCACCGCTCCTTCCCCATGCAGACGTCAATCCGGTTTGCCGCAAACCCGCTCCGCTCCAGGAGTTCGCGGATCGACTCGGCGGACTTCCGGAGCTGGGGGACTACCGTGTCGGGGGTGTAATCCGGCGTTGCAAACGTGACGGAGAAGAGGTGCGTCCCCCGTGCTGCGAGCAGGCGGGAAAAGACATCGCGGGTGAGGGGCGGAGAAGGCGACCGGCAGAAGAACGCCTCCGACGGTTCGGCAAGGTAGCCGCGGGCGAGTTCAGCGAACTCAAACATACGCGAGAGCGAGAGCGCCGCCGCCACGTTCCTCTCCGGGTCGACCGGATCGATGACGACGAGCGGTTCGTCAAACGGCTTTCTCCCGTGCCCCTCGATATCGACCACCTCCCCGGGTCTCCAGCAGGCGGCAGCGCAGAGGAGCGCATGGAAACCGCCGTAGTAGATCGTCAGGATCTCGCAGAGGTAGCCGGAAAACCCCTCGGTCATGTGGTCCGACCCGTAGACCCCGCCCGCCTTTGCAAACTGCTTGGCTAAAAGGACGTCGTCGGCGTAGCCGTCGATGTGGGCGAGGATGTAGCGGGTGTGAAACGGTGTCCGGTCCACGGCGCTCTTGATATCGGTGGCGCTTGCGACGGCGTAGCAGGGAACGAGGTCGATGTCGAGCGAGTTGATCGTCGCGTTGACGTAGGGGTGCTCGGCATACTTCTCGCGCCAGGTCGCGCCGAACTCCTCCGCGACCCGGTGCGCGAGGGAGAGACCTTCCTCCTGGAGGGCCTCGCGGGAGAGGGCGGGGTCAAAGAGCATGAAGACATCGAGGTCCCGGTCGCCCCGGACGAAGGTGTCGCGGGCGACCGAGCCCACCATCATCGCCTTTGCCATACCTGACCGCTCCACCGCCTCGATCAGGCGCTCTCCTATCGTACGGATGTATGCCCGCTCCTCGGGTGTCGGGCGGATCCGCCGGAGCACTTCCTCCTCACAGGGGCACCGGGTCAAAGCGGGACCTCCAGAAAATCCTCGTAGATGGACCCCCGGTGGGTGAGCGTGCTCTTCTTGAGCTTGATGCTCGCGACGCGGCACCGCCCGAGCGGTTCAGGGGGCAGGGAAGCTACCTCCCGGCACTGCGAGGGGTGGAACTCCTTGACCCGCGCAAGGGTGACGTGGGGGCGAAAAGGGCGGTTCTCCCGGGAAAACCCGAGCGGCGAGAGGAGGTCGTCCACCTGCCGGGCAATAGCGGCGCTCTCTCCGGCGTCGATGACGTCGCACCAGATCACCCGCGCCCTCCGCGGGGGGTTGCAGACCGCACGCCCGACCGTCAGGTCGAAAGGGTCGGCCGTGACGGCCCCGAGCGCCTCGCCGATAGGCCCAATCTGTGCAGGATCGACCTCTCCGAGGAACTTCACCGTGACGTGAAGGTTTGCGGGGTCGACGATGGCGAGCCTTCCTTCGGCCCGTGCCAGAGCCGCCTGGGACGCACGCGCCCTCTCGCGGATCGCTTCGGGCAGGTCGATTGCAACGAACGTCCTGACCATACTACCGTACTATCGTGCCTCTCCCTACAAAATGGTGATTGTACGATGGGGATGCACCCGGCAAGGCGGAGTTATCAAGCGGCGCAGGAGTGAGTCCGGTTGAGTTTATCACGGCGATCCTCGATAGCGTTCCAGGCGCATGCTCACCGGGGGAGAGAGGCCTGTTCGGAAGAAAGGTACCTGTTATATCCGTACAGAACGAAAACATAACGACCGACTCCGGGGGTATTACCATTTCCGATACAGCGCAATTTATAGTCTATACACTG
>MPOY01000017.1 GCA_001896715.1 Methanoculleus sp. EBM-46 | reverse complement strand
GGGAACCAGACTCCCGTGGCTCCGCCGCCGGGGCGGGTCATCCCGTAGACGACCCTCTCTTTTTTCCCCTCCGGGTTCCGGATGGGCCGGGTGTCCCGGCCGGACGCGAGGACTTATGTCTCCATCCCCCAAACTATTCAGGAGAATGGCTATACGCGGGATCAGCAGGGATCTACTCATGATGCTCTTTGAACTCGGGAAGGAACACCATCCGAATGAGTTCGTTGCCGTGTTGCGAGAGAGGAGCGGCATTATTCAGGACCTCGATCTGGTGCCCGGCACCATCGTCGGGGAAGAGAGCGCCTCGTTCTTCATCGATATGCTCCCGCTGGACATCCACCAGGCCGGCAGCGCCCATAGCCACCCGAACGGCGTCCTCTCGCCGTCGCCGGCAGATCTCAGGTTCTTCCCCACGGTAGGAAGGTATCACATCATCGTCGGGTATCCCTATGGTGAGCGGGACTGGCGGGGTTACCGGGCGGACGGCCACCCCGCCCGCTTCGAGGTGGTCGGATGATCCGCGTGGTCGCAACGGGCACGTTTGATATCCTCCACCCCGGGCACCTCTACTACCTTGAGGAGTCCCGGAACCTCGGCGATGAGCTCTCCGTGATCGTGGCGCGAGATGCGAACGTGAAGCATAAACCAAGACCGATCCTCCCCGAGGACCAGAGACTCCAGATGGTCCGGGCGCTAAAACCGGTCGATCGTGCACTCCTCGGCGACATCCACGATATGTTCAGGCCGATCGCAGAGCTGAAACCCGACATCATCACGCTCGGGTTCAACCAGCACTTTGACGAGGAGAACCTCCGGCGAAGGCTCCGGGAACGGGGACTCGACGCGGACGTCGTCAGGATATCGGGATACCCCGGCCTGCTTGCGAGTTCCTCAAAGATCGTCGAGCATATCCTGAAGACCCGGGGGCCCACCCCTCCCACCGGCGAAGAGGAGTGACCGGGGAGTCGGGGCGGCGATTCATGCAGCAGACCGGCACGTGGGGCGACGACGGGGTTGAGAGCCGGGCGAACCTGCTCACGGTCTCAGTCCCGCTTCTGCTCTGCGGTATCTTTTTTGCCGTCGTCGGACTCTTCCTCCCGGCGGAACAGTGGTTCCTGCTCGCCGGGATGATGGTCGCCTACATCGTCCCACCGCTCGGCCGGGAGACGATCATCCCGGTCAGCATCCTTCTTGGCATCCCCTGGTGGCTGATCGCGTTCACCCTGGCGTTTCTGGACTTTGCCGGCGGTCTCTTCATGGCCTGGAACTTCCCGCTCGTCCTGCGCGTGCCCTACGTCGGCCCCCGGATCCGACGGTTCATGACGGCGGGTCGCGCCTATCTGGACCGGCGGCCGTGGCTTGAGCGGCTCTACTTTGTCGGACTCATCGCCTTCGTGAGTCTCCCGTTCGACGGGTCGGGGAGCATCATCGGTTCCGTCCTCGGGAGGATGCTCGGCATGACGAAGATCGAGGTCCTCTCCTGCATCACCATCGGCGGTATCATCGGCAGTTTCACCATCGCCCTCGGGATCGACTATATCGTGAACCTCATCCCGGCAGGGGCCGGAACGTGGGTCTCGGCCGCCGTCTTCCTCCTGATCGGGATCGCGCTCCTGGTGATGTACCGGAGCTACTCGCGGGGGTGGGGGGCGGACGCCTGATCGTCTCCCCGATCGAGAGCCGGCAGTTCTCTCCGACGCCTGATCGTGCACCGGACGGCCGGGAACACGATCATGGCCGTGGATCGCCGAAACTCAAATGAGAAAAAGTATATAGTGCGAGAGATTGATCATCCTATCCGCTCCGGACTGGAGACACGGAGAGCGGCAGCGTGCAACCCACCCCGGGGCGGGGGGATTGCGGCCACGCGGGGCCGTCTGGAACGATCGGGATATGGATCCGCATACGGTGAAGGGTTTTGCGACCGGCGAACCTCGAGGGCGATAGATGGGCGACCAGGACTCGCGAGGAGGCGAGGCCTTCATCGCCGCCGGAACCAGGGATGTTGCCGCTGCAGTCCTGCAGCAGGTGATCGAGACATCGCTCTCCGGAACCTGCATAATCGACCGGGAAGGGTGCATCGTCTCCGCCAGCGCTCCGTTGCTCGCCATCTGGGGCTATAGCCGGGAGAACGTGGTCGGAAAACCCGTAGATATCCTCTGGCCCTCCCGGGGGGAGAGACCGGACTGGATCGGCCAGGCCCTCTCTACCGGTCGGTGGGCCGGGACGGTTGTCGCCCGGCGGGGAGACGGGTCGCTCTTTGACGTCCGGATATCGGCCGGCACCGCTCGTGATCCCGGGACGGGACACCCCTGGCTCATCCTCTCGTGCCTTGACGCCGCCGCGCAGCAAAGACCGGAGGAGACCCCCGGCCAACGCCGCAGCCTGGAGTGTGCCGTCGCGGCGATGCCTGCACGCTTCATAGACTCCTCGCAGATCGATCCGGCCATCGACGACTCGCTCCGTGATCTCGGCCGTGCGTGCGGGGCGTGCAGGGTCTACCTCTCCCTCTTCAACGATGCAAAGACGATCCTTGGTACGACGCACGAGTGGTGCGCACCAGGGCAGAGACCCCGGCGGGGGGAGTTTCAGAAGATCCACTCGGGCAATCTCCCGGGGTGGATCGGGCGGATCCTGAACGGTGAGATGATACACATAGATGGAACGCCTCGCGAAGGGCAGACGCAGGAAGAGGAGCGCGATCTCCTGAAACGGCACTGCACCACCGCGGCGCTGATGATCCCCCTCCGGTTGCACGGGAAAGTCGTTGGTTTTGTCGGGCTAGATCGGTGTACCGGCGACACCCGGCTCACGAACGAAGATATCGCCCTCATCCATGCCGCCGTCCACATCATCGCGAGTGCACTCGACCGAAAGCAGTCCGAGTACCTCTTCAGGGAGTCGGAGAACCTCTACCAG